>JBOHXO010000158.1:0-14883 GCA_050737475.1 Chthoniobacterales bacterium | reverse complement strand
GAACCCTCTTGCGGCCCGATACGAACTGGTGCTGCGGCTCATTGTGTTTCCTTTTAAGAAACAAGCTCCGGAGGGTTGGCCACCGGAGCTTGTTTGCTGCATTTGGAGCGTGCCCCTTGGATCGCTGTGTTATGTTCCGCGAAGCACTCCTCCGTTGGGTTTTGTAGGTATTGGACTACGGGGTGTATTCGAGCTGGCCCGTGGCATCCGTCGCGCTGAGCGTCAGGTGGGTGAGCGCCAGAGTCTGATCGGTGGCGCTAAGGCCAGGGACCTTGAAGTCCGTGGTGGCAAAGTTGCCGGTTCCCTGGATGCCTGTTCCCAGCGCGGTCACCGCGGCGGCGGCGGTTGCATACGAGCCGGCGTGACCAGCCGCCCGAGCGGAAGCGAATGTCGAAGCGAGGCTTTGCGCATTGCGCTGACCCTTTGCGACGTCCGCCTGGTTTGTGATGCCGGCGATGTTCGGAATCGCGATGGCCGCGATGATGCCGATGACTGCGATGACGACCAGAAGTTCGACGAGGCTGAATGCCGCGCGGACCTTGGTCAGGACTTTCTTACGTGCTTTTTGGATTTGGGTGTTCATGTGGTTGTTGGTTGTTGAAGTTGACGGGGCCAAGCATCCGGGAGCCGCCGTTTGCCCACAAGAAAGGGGAGTTTGTATATTTGCGTAGGGAAAACCCTGAGGCGGTTTCGGGGGAAATTCCGGAAACAGGCGGGGGTGATTCCGCGAGGGAACTGCGGAATCGAGACGTGCGAAAACGCCGCGCGGCCGCGTCAGGCCTCGATGATGTGATTGCGGATGGCGTAGCGCACGAGGTCGCTGAACGCATTCAACCGCAGCTTGCGCATGATCACCGCGCGATGCGTCTCCACTGTCTTCACGCTGATGCCGAGCACCGAGGCGACTTCCTTGTTGCCCTGGCCCTCGGAGAGAAGCTGCACGATCTCACGCTCGCGCGCGGTGAGCGCCTCGTCCGTCGCGGCCTCGCCGGGCTCGCCTTTTGCCGCGCGTAAAAATCCCTGGAAAATCCAGTCGTTCAACTTCGAGCTGCAATAATGATTGCCCTCGAGCACCGCGTTGATCGCCGCGATGAGATGCGTGCCCGCGTCGGACTTGAGCACGTAGCCGTTCGCGCCGGACCGGAAAACCTCGCGCACAAGTTCCTCGGTCTCGTGCATCGTGAAGATGAGAATTTTGATTTCGGGCTGCACCTTGCGAATCTGCCGGGCGGCTTCCATGCCATTGAGGCCGGGCATGCTGAGGTCGAGGACGACGATGTCCGGTTGCTTTTCCTCGGCGAGCTTGACGGCCTCGCGCCCCGTGGATGCGGCGCCACAGACTTCCCAACCGGGCTGCGCGGCGAGCAGGTCGCGCACGCCATGGCGCACGACTTCGTGATCGTCGGCAATGAGGATTTTAATCTTCTTTGCTTTCATCGAACTCAACGGGGAGTGTGGCACGAACGGTCGTTCCCACGCGACCGGATTCGATTTCGAGGGAACCGTTGAACTGCCGCAGGCGCTCGCGCATGCCCGCGATGCCGACGCCCATCACGGGCGAGTCACGCATCGCACCGGGAGCGATTGATGATGGTGAAACGCCGCGTCCCTCGTCGCGAATTTCAAGTTTCAGGATGCCGTTCTCCACGGCCAGGCGAATCCACGCGCGCCGGCTTCCGGAGTGGCGATGGATGTTGCTGAGCGCCTCCTGCACAACGCGAAAGACAGTTGTCTCGATCTCCGGCTTCAACCGGTCCAGCGACTCGGGCATGTCGAGGCGCACGATTTTTTCGGTGCGCGTCATGAATCCATCCACATACCAGCGCAGCGCAAAGATGAGTCCCACCTCGTCGAGCAGCGGCGGATGCAGCAGGTAGGAGATCGTGCGGATCTCGCGCTGGCTGAGATCGGCGAGATTGCGCACTTCGTCGAGCGTCATGCGCGCCCTGGCGTCGTGGAGATCCACAGCGGATTCGAGCTGCGTGACGGCCATCTGCAGCGCGGAAAGATTCTGCGCGGTGGAATCGTGAAGCTCGCGCGCGATGCGGCGGCGTTCCTCGTCCTGCAAGCGCAGCAACTGGCCGGAGAGCTGCCGCAGTTCGTCGCTCGCGTGCCTGCGCAGCGTGATGTCGCGAAAGTTCAACTGCACGATGGCTTCGCCGCCGCTCTCGTAAATGCCGGCCGTCACCTCGAGGTAGTGCCGGCTGCCCTCCTCGCTGGTGACGGTGAGTTCCGCGCTCTCCACGCTTTGATCCGGTTGAAGGAGTTTTGCGAGGGCGCGCAGGGATTTCTGCGTCTTGAATGCGGGCACGGCCTCGATGGTCTTTTCGAGCAGCACGGTCCGGTCGCAGCCAAGAATGCGGCAGAGCGCGGGATTCACATCGGTGATCGTGCGGCTCGACTGCCGGACAATGAGAATACCGTCCGTCGCTGTCTCGAACAGCCGGCGGTAACGCGTCTCCGAGGCCTCGAGCCGCTCCCGTGTGAGGTGCGCCTGCGTGACATCGCGCGCCACGCATTGCAGCTCCTTCAATTCACCGGAGTCGGAAAAAATGGCGCGATCGGTGCGGCGGAACCACGCAACACCGCCGCCGGGAGCGTTCACAAGGTGCTCGAGAGTGACGAGTGAAGATGCCGCCGTGAGCCGTCCGATGGCGGATTGCACGCGTTCAATATCCTCTTCGGCAACGAGGCGGTGCGCATCTCCGCCGATGAGATCCGCGCGGGCGGTTCGGAAATAGCGGCAAAGCGCCTCGTTCACGAAAGTAAGACGTCCGTCTGGCAAGTAGCGGAAGATGTAGTCCGTCTGCTCCTCGACGATGGCACGATAGCTGGCCTCGGTGTGCGCAACGGTCTTCGCGAGGTCCTCGATGCGGCGCGCGAGATCGGCGAGCTCCCCTTCGCCCGTGACGCCGAGGTCGGATGGCAATTGCCCGTGCGATGCGGCCTCGGCAAGTCGCGCTCCGAGCTTGCGCACGGGATGAATGACATTCACG
This sequence comes from Chthoniobacterales bacterium, assembly GCA_050737475.1. Lineage (GTDB taxonomy): Bacteria > Verrucomicrobiota > Verrucomicrobiia > Chthoniobacterales > JAATET01 > JAATET01. The sequence goes on along the minus strand of JBOHXO010000158.1, from coordinate 11,887 downwards.
TCGAGCAGATACCACACGACGAAAAGCAGGATGCCGCCCGCCGACGCGAGCGCGATGATGAAGATGCGCGTGGTCCCGCCGGCCTGCAAATGCAGGGGACGTCCGCTGCTGAGTTCCGCGTATGCAATGATTTCGCCGCGGGTATTTTCAATGGGAACGTCCGCGGCGATCGTCTGCGCATCCAGTGTGCGAACAACCGGTGTCGGTTGCGCGACGACGTCGGCTTCCGGGCCCGGGCGCGGGACGATGCTCAATTGAAAGCCCGCGAATTTCTCCAGGCTCATGATTGACTGCTGCCCGAAAATTTTTCCGCCCACGATGGTGCCGATGGGCTCCCCCGTGCGGTCGGTGTGGACGATGGGCAGCGCCGCCACCGTCGCAAGCTGGCCGCCGACCAGCATGAAGCCGGAGGCGGGCTTTTCGACATTGCGCTGTGGAATGAGGCGCTCCTTGCGCATCGCATCGGCGAGCATTTCCGGCGTGATGGAATTGCGGGAAAGAATTTCCGAACGCGTCTGCAGCACCACAAGAGTGCCGTCCTGCCGCCACACGGCGATGAAGTCGAACTGCAGGTTGTCGAGCGCGTCGCCGTTGAGGTTGTCCTCGACGAAGCCGGGATTCGAGCCCTCCACGTAATTGTAGAGATCGTCCCACGGCGCCCAGTCGCCGACCACCGAAGCGACGACCTTCTCCTCCGCCCGCATGTCAATGGAGAAGCGCCCGGCCTGCTCGGCCATCTCGTTGCGCTCGATGTCGGCAAACTGCCGCTCGATGAAAATTTTCACCAACCCCAGCACGAGCGCAAACAGCAGCGTGACCGCCGCCGAAAAAATGAGCAGTGATTTTAAGCGAAGGCTCATTGCTCGGTCGTCATTCCGCGCTCAGCGCGGCGAAGCGCCGGCATGCGCGGCAGGCACGGGTTTTTTCTTCGGCAGGATGACCTTGCTGAGGCCGAATATCGGGCCGTAGATGGCATAGACGAGAAACCCGACGAGCGTTCCCATGCACACGATGGTGATGGGTTCGAGAATTTTGTCTATCTGGTTGGCGATCGTGTCGAGCTCGTCCTCGTAATCGGCCGCGATCTCGTCGAGCATTTCGTTCGCAGAGCCGGTTTCGCTCGCGATCTGCATGACAGTGGAGATCACGCGGCCGTCCGGGCCGAGCCAGTGCGACTCCATGAGAAAACTTTCCGGCAGATCCATGCCCTCGATCACATGCTGGCGCACGCGCGTGAAAAATTCGCGGTAATAAATGTGGTTGGAGCTTTGCGCAGTGATTTCGAGCGCGGTGGAGATGCGCACGTTCGCCTGCAGCAGCATCGCGAGCGCGCGGAAGCCCACCGTCGCCGCAGATTTTCGGATGATCATGCCGACCGAGGGAATGCGGAGCGCGAGCCGCTGCACCGGCGGACGCGCGTAAATTTTCGACCAGTTCTTGAAGAGAATGCCGAGCAGGATGAACGGGACGATTGCAAGGACAGGATAATGCACGAGTGCGTTGGAAAACGTCATCATTGCGATGGTGGCGAACGGGAGCGGCGCGTTCATCGAGCCGTAGAGCTTCGCGATGGAGGGCACGAGCGTGAAACTCATCGCGATGGTCACCGCCACGGCCAGCACGAGCACGATGACGGGATATATCATGCCGGTCTTGAGTTTTTTGAGGATGCGCACGGTCTTGCGCTGGGTGTTCGCGATCTGGTTGCACACGGCGGCGAGACGGCCGGATTCCTCGCCCGCACGCACGAGCGCAAGCACGTCGTCGGGAAAAACGTCGGGGAATTTCGACATCGCGTCGCTCATTTTTTCGCCGATGGAAATTTCGTGGGCGAGCTCTGCGAGGATGCCGCGAAAGCGCGGAGATTTCACGCGCCCGGTCTGCAGCTCGAGACTCTTGATCGTGGAAATATTCCGGTCGAGACAGCGCGCGAGGCCGGCGAATACGGCGACGCGTTCATCGAGCGACGGTTTCTTCGCGGTGACCCGCTGGACAAACTCATCCGCGCCGGTGATCGGCGTAACCTTTGCGGTTTCGTTCGGCGCCTTGGCCGCACCGACCAGCGCTTTTTCGTCCGTGTCGGTATCAACGATGGTGTGATGCGTGCGGCCGGACGAGTTGTTGGTGAGCGAGACTTTCTTGAGCATGCGGCGGGATCAGCGAAGGGCAGGGCGGATGGCGGTCAGGGTTTGCGACCGCCGTGCGGTGCCGGAACTTTCACCGGAACTCCACGTGCCGGCCTGCCAGTCGTCGGAGAGCGGCGTCGTGGCGAATGTGATCGTCGAGTCGGCGCGCTCGACGGTGCCGAGATTCGCGATGGTTACGGTCTGCACGGAGAACACGGGCATGTCCGTGACCGCGGGGTCGGCGGGCAGCACTGCGTTGATCGTGCTGGGAGCGAGGCCGATCTGGAAAAGTCGCATGGCCTGCTCGTGCAGATTGGTGCAGCGGGCGACACGCGCGTTGGTTTCCTCCTGCGTGAGGGTCGCGAGCGCCAGCACCGCGGCGGCGGATACGGCGATCATGAGAATCGCCGATGCCACGAGGGCCTCGACGAGCGTGAAGGCGGAAGTGTGGCGTTTCATTGCGCGTAGCTTTCGATCCATGCGGTGCGGGTGGCGAGTTGATCGAGGTATTTCGGGTCGCTGTCGAGAGTGAGCCTGATGGCGCCCGAAGCGAGGATGATCGAGCGGTCGGAACGGATGCCGCCGCGCAACGTGGCGATGCCCGGGGCCGTGACGGCAACCGGCGTATTTTCCAGTTCGAGCAACATTCTCCAGTTTGCCGAGGAGGTGGAAAATTGCACCGGCAGATTGCCCACGGATGCGGCCTTCTTCACCGCGAGATCCACGCGGCGGCTGTTGTGATCGTTGAGCGTGATCTGCGTGAGATCGCGGCTGCTTGTGGACGCCTGGTCCACGACAATGAGGATCGAGGGCATGGCGTCTGCAGTGCTATCGTTCGCGCCGGTCTGGCCGGTGAGGATGAGCGTGGAAATTTCGCCGGGAATGTAAACATTGCCGAGCTCCAGCGTGCTCAATGTGATCGTCACGACACCCGAGCCGTCGCAGGTGATGCCGTCGTCGGTCGCGTCGTTGTCCACGACCGAGCCGTCCACGAGCTTGTAGGCGCCGGACGTGACTTTTGCGACGGAGGAATTCGCGGCGGCGTTCGAGTTGTTGATTGCGTCGAGCTGTCCGGAATAAATCAACGCGGCGCCGTTGCGCGGATTGGCGATTTGCAGCGGGAGCGCGAGGTCGTTCGGCGCGAGCGTGGTGCCTGCGGAGTTTGCAAACGTCACGGCCGTCGAGCCGTCGGGCACGGAATAGGAATCGGGCGTGAACGTCATCGAGAGCCCGGGCCGCCAGATGAACGCGCCGCCGTCCACATCGAGACCGCCGATGGAAATCGTCGCGCCGGACGTGATCGTCGGCGCCTGGCTTGCAAGCAGAGTGCCCGCGAGCAGCGGCGAGCGAGACTTGACCTGATACTTGCGTTGAAAGCTCGACGCGCTGTCCCGCACGGTGGCGGTGAGGTCGAGCGTGTAGCCGTCGCCGTTTCCGGGATTGAAATGATTCACGCCCGCGGCCTTTTGCACGGACTGCAACGGCGCGCTATTCCACGACGGCATCGTGATGCCGCCCAGCGAGGCCGGGGACAGGCTGTATTCAACTCCGCTCCCTGAGGCGGATATCATCACGTGCTCGAGCATGAATTCCTGCGCGAGGGCCTTGGAATTTTCGAGCGAGATGCGGCGTTGTGACGCGACGAGCATTTGCTCCACCATCCCTCTGCGAGCCATGAGCACGCCAATCGCGCCCGCCGTGAGCACACCGGCCACCGCGATGAGCAGCACCGCCATGAGGATCGCGGAACCTTGCGTGGAAAGGTTTTTCACAATGAGGGGAACATTGGAACGGTGAAGAAGAATGCCGTGCGGCCGCCCATGGCCGCGTAGGAGGCGCGCGGGTCGTCCGCGGCGTATGCGGGCGTGGAGAACGCCTCGAGCGTCGGGGCGGCGGGGTCGGGCCACCAGACGAAATAAAATGGCTGCTGCGCGGCCTGCTTGAGACGGTCAATTGCATCCCCCTCGACGAGCGAGCGACGCACACTGCGCTCGAAGCACACCACGAGCGGCCTGAACGCGACCGTGCCGCCGGATGCGGCGTAGAAAACGTCGTAATAATCGGTGAGCGTGCCGCTCTGGTAGCGCTTGACGCTCGCATACGTGCCCGCGGGCGATGTGGTCGGCGTGAGGTCAATGTCATAGACCGACAATACCGAGAGCGCGGTCGCGGAGTCCGACGGCATCAGGATGAAGATCGAGGCGTTCGTCGCGGCGGAGGCGCCTCGATAAGCTGTGAAGACGGACGCCGACGCTGGAACCGCCGATGCGAGCAACGCACGGAAGGCCTCCGGCGAATCCAGGCTGTCGCCACGGAACGACGAGGAAACGGCGACTGTCGTGGGATGAATCGCATTCGCCCCCGCGCGGCCGAGGCAGAATACTGCGTTCGCGCTCTGCAAATCCTCAATGAATTGATCGCGCACGATTTCCGCCGCCGCCGCGCGGCCGTAACTCGGCGCAAAATACGCGTCGAGCGAAGTCGCCGTGCCGCCGTAAAATACCGGCAGCGACGCGCCCACCGCGACTGTCCCGTAGGACGAGCGACTGCCGCCGCTCGCGGCGAGATTCTGGTAGATCATCACCGAGGCCGTGATGACTGCCGCCGTGATGGCGACGCCCACCAGCAATTCGATGAGCGAAAATGCCGCGCGCAGAGGAAGCCACCTTGCACGCGGACGTTTTACCGCGGGTTTCATTGCACCGGCGGCCGCGGATCGGCTTGGGAATGGTCGGCGTCGGACGGCTGTGAGGCAGGGGCGACGCCCACCGGGCTGATGGCGACGCGCGGCGTAAGGTCAATGGGGATGAGAATTTTTCGCGGCTCGGCGTGTTCGTTGCTTTCGACGAAATCAATTTCGACCTCATTGTCGGTGATGGCGGCGACGATCAACACCTCGGTCTGGCTCTCGATCAACGGCGGCAGCAGCTCACCCTGCTTGAGGATGAGATTCGAAAGGAGCACCTTCACATCCCCGCCTCCGCGGATGATGCCGGTGATGGGCAGCGTCTTGAACAAATCGCGCAGGCGACTCTCCTCACTTTCCTTGTCGGCGGTTTCGACGGCGACCTTTGTCTCACGGCGCATGAACGGATTGCGATCCTTCGGCTGGATGAGCTCGGGGGTCTTCTGGCCCGGGAGTTCGCCGATTTGCATCAGCTCCGGGTCGCCCGCCATCGCCGTGGCGCAAAGCAGCAGGATCAGCAGCGCAACGTTTTTCATGACGCGGGAGGAGGAGCGGGCGTCGGGCGCGGACGCGCCAGCGGGATGTCCACGACGACATTCATGCGCACGTCGTTGCCCGCCTGGCCGCGGATGATGTCGAGGCTGGATACACGCGCGATGGGCAGCTTGCTTTCGAGATTTCCGAGCCAGTTGATCGTCTTGGAAAAGTCGTCCTCGATGGTGAGATGCGCGCGGACGATCTGCGGAATGGTTTGAGACGCGGTGTTTTGGACGGCGGTGGAATCGGTCTTGTTCGGCATGACCTCGAAGCGCTGGGCGAGCAGCACGAGGTTGGCCTCCTTGACGAGCGCGTTGACGTTGAGTTCGCCGGATTCCGGCGTGGAGAGGCGGGAAAAGTGCGGCTCCCATTCGTTGAGATATTGGATAAGGCCGTCGGACTTGCGCTTGAGATCGTCGAGCAGGGCGCGCTGGGAATTGAGTTCGACCCTTGCAGCATCGGCCTCGTTGCGTGCGGTTTCGGCGGCGGTCTGCATCGCGAGAGCGCGCTTTCGCACCATGGAAACGCCCTGCACGGCGAGCACGCCGATCAGCAAAATCACAAGGCAGGCGATGTGTTTGTTGTTCACTGGGGTTTGGCGCTGTTGGAAATGGGCGTGACCGCGGTGCCACGTGCATTCTGGTGGATAAGCGTGGCCTCGTAGTCCACCTCGCCGCGCGTCTGCGTCTGGTTGGGATTGTAGGAGCGGAAATTGCGCGTGGTGATTTCCGCAAGCGTGGTGTCTAGCTGGCGCGTGCCCTGTGCGTTGAGTTTGAGCGCGAGCTTGATCTGCGATGGCGTTGCGGGGTCGCGATCAAGAGTGAGGTCGGCAATGGACGATGCGGGGGCCATGCTGCGGATCATGCCGACGACGAGCGGCTGCAATGAGCGCGAGCCCTCCACCCAGGCCACCACTTCGCTGGCGCGCCGCGCCTGCTGCTCGATGGATTCGCGGCTGGCCTGCACCTCGGTGACCTGGTGATTCAAGTCGGCCGTCTCGGCTTTCGCTTGCTGCTCCGCCGACGCGGCATTGCGCAATAGAATGAAGAAGAATGCCGAAAGCGCGATGCCGCCGACGATGACGACATAAAACAAAATGGGCACGAGACGCAGAGCGGGCTGCAAGCTGGGCGTGATGTCGGGGCGCTCAGTCTTGAGATCGTCTATGTTGCGGCGCGCGATTTTCATTTCAATGAAGGTCCGCGAGCAGCGCCCACAAATGGTCGGGCTGCGTGAGGTCGGTGATTTTCGTGCCGCGAAACTGGGCCTCGAGCTTTTCCGGGATGTCCGAGCCGGTATCGTCGGCGGCGAAGAGCACTTCGTCCGGCTGGGAATCCCCGCCGCGCCGGCCAGCGGCGAGCATTTCCAGCACGGGCGAACTGTCCGCCTCGTAGAAGTCCGACCGCGAGCGCAGTTCGGACCACACGTCGCCGGTCTGCGTGAGAATGCAGATGGAGCCCTCGCAGCAGATCATGTAGATGATGCTTTTCGCCGCGGCATCCTTGTGCGGCTCGGAGGAGTTTGCGTGTTCGATCGCGCGACGCAGCATCGTGTAGGCGCCGCAGCAGATGCGCCCGGCCTGCAGGCCGGCCTCGGCGAGCGAGGTCTCGATTTTTTTGATCACTTCCTCGTCGCATGAGAGGACGATGCTGGTGGCGTGCTCGGGATTGCTCGTGAGCGCGTAGCGTTTGTTGCGCTCGAACTTCGAGCCGAGCGCGGCGCGGGGCGTGGTGCGCATGATGTCCTCGATGCCTTCCTTGCGCGGAAGGTTGCCCTCGAGGCTGATGATGTAGCGGCTGTTCACCGAGACGCTGCACCAGCCGTCGTCGGTAAGACGCCTCCACTCGGGCGCCATGCCGGAGGCGATGTCCTTGAAGTCGCCCGTCTGGCTGCCTGCCTCGAGCAGGCGGCCGCCGCGGCCAAGTGCGCGCCACGTGGTTTTGTTTTTTCCGACGTTGAGCAGGAGCGTGCGGCGGTTCGGAAAGCGGCGGATCCATGTCGCCGTGCCGTCGTCCGGCTCGGGCCGGAAGGCGGCGAAGGTGAGCACGTCCTTGATGTCCTTGAGTTTCATATCACGGCGCCGCTTTCAGCCTCGAGGTAGTCCTGGACTTCGTCGGCGCTGAATCCGGTGGGCCGGGGGCTGCTGCTATAAAAGCCCTCGGACTCGCGAAGTTCGATGCTTTTATCGAAGTTGTTCATGCCGCGCTTCCAGCCGGTCTCGAGTTCCTGGTCGAGTTTTTTGAAGTCGCCGCGACGGATGATGTTTATGACGCCGTCGTATTGGAGCAGCACTTCGTGGATGGGAAAGCGGCGGCCTTGCTTCGAATCAAAGAGCAGCCGCTGGCAGAGAATGAGGCGGAGCGTGTCGGCAAGCGTGGCCTGCGCGTTGTCGGCGCGGTCGCTGGGGATGAGCTTGAGGAAACGCTGGACGGTCTGCGCGGCGGTCGAGGTGTGCAGCGTCGCGACGACCACGTGGCCGGTCTCCGCGGCCTGCAATGCGATCTCCGCGGTTTCTCCGTCGCGAATTTCACCGACGATGATGACGTCCGGCGCCTGACGCAACGCGGACCGCAGCGCGAGAGTGAAATCCAGTTCGTCGGTGCCCATTTCGCGCTGCGAGACGAGCGAGGGAATCGGCTCGGGGTAGAGAAATTCGATCGGGTCCTCGAACGTGATGACGTGCTCCCGGCGACGCAGCGCGCGGTGGAGGACCATCGAGGCGATGGTGGTGGATTTGCCGCTGCCGGTCGCGCCACAAATGAGAAACAGGCCGTTCTTCGCCTCGAGAAAACTTTTGAGCGCGGGAGCGGGCACGCGAATGGCGTCGGGCTCGGGAATGCGGCTCGGCAGGATGCGCAGCACCCAGCGCAGGCGCCCGCGGGTGACCATCTGGCTCACGCGGAAGCGGTAGCCGTGCAAATCCAGCGCACTGTCGTGGCAGCCGGGCTCGAGCGAGGGCGGGGTGACCATTTCGAAGGTGAGCGGATCGAAAACGAGTTCGCCGTTCTGCTTGTAGGTGAGGCGTTCTCCGGGAGTGAGATAGAAATCGCTGACGCCCGGGGCGGTGGCGAGTTCCTTGATTCGCAAGCCGACAGGGGATTCGGGTGGCAGGACGAGATGACGCATGGGCTGTTTAGTTTTGAATGACGGGCGGCAGGTTGAAAATAACGCTGTTGCTGTTGATGGTGAGGCTTTGCGCGGTGACGCTGCCCTGGAAGATGCTGCCGGAATTGAACGACACGCTTTGCGTGGGCGCGACGAGCTGGCCGTAGATCGCGCTGCCGGAATTCGCGTTCATGCTGCCGGACGAGAACTGGAGCTGGAGATACTCGGGATGATTGATGTCGCCGAGCACGGAGCCGCTGTTGAGGTTGATCGTGCCGGCGACGGTGATGATGACCTTGCCGACGATCTTGAGGTCGGCGGCGCTGTTGAGGGTCAAGCTCTGGAAGCTGTAGACCTGCGTGATTTCGGGGTGGTCCGGATCGCCGAGCACGAAGGCTGTGTTGTTGTTCGCGATGAGGTTGCCGTAGTGGCCGGCGTTCAGGCGCACGTCGCCGACGGGCGTGGAATTGAGCGTGATGTTGGCGTATTGCGAGGCGCTGAGCGGCGCGGAGGGATGCGAGTTCAAGCTCGTGGAACCGCTGCTATCGGGCGAGGGCGGCGGATCAATGACGGGGAACGCCGGCGACGTGTGCCGGCGGATCACCTTGCCCTCGAGCAGCGCATCCTTGTTGAACGAGACGGTGTAGTTGTTCGGCGTGGCGCTGCCGGTTTCGTTGATCACGCGCGGCGTGGTCTGCACGGTTTTGTTGCCGCTCGAGTCGTATTCCCAGCCCTGAATATGGTCCGAGAAAGCGCTGTCAGTCGCGGTGGACCATGTGGTGCCGTTCGACAGTCGGATGGCCGGCGTGCCCGGCAGGTAGAGGTTGCCGCTGAGAATTTTCGCGCCGGAATTGAACGTGATGTTGCCCATCGAGCCGGATGACGGCAGGGCATAGACGAGCGAGCCGACGAAGGTGCCGTTCAAATTTGCGCTGCCGACCAGCGCGCCTTCGGGCGTCGTGATCGTTGCGTAGGTGGTCGTGTTCAAGCTGCTCGGCGTGAACCACTGCCCGTAGCTCGCGGGGCCATAGACGCGCGCCTTGACGACGACGACTCCGTTCGTGCCCGCGCCCGAGCTGAACTGGCCCGTATAGAGCGTGCCGCTCACGGGTTCGCCGTTGTTATCGCCCGGGTCGGTGCCGTCGAGCGTGTAGTAGATACGCGCGCTGGCCGGATACGTCTGTCCGCTCGCGGTGGCAATGGACACGGGCAGGTCGGCGGCTTTTGGGCCGCTCGTTGGATCAACGGTCGGCGCGGTGAGCGAGGTTTTCGTGATTCCGATGGACGAAGTCACGATGGACGAATTCGAGAACATCGTGGTGTCGAGAGCGCGCGCGGCGGCGTTGACGACAAGCGTGGATGCGCTGCCCCAATTGCCGATGCTCACATCAACGGATGGCGAGGCGTAGGTATTGCTGAATGCCGGGCCGGCCGTGCCACTGGTGAGCGGACTGTTCGCGCCAAAGGCATAGTAGACCTGGAATTTCGAGCTGGTCACGTATTTGGACGGAATCTGTGAGGTGGAATTCAGCGTGACGGTCGCAGGCGTGGGCGTCTGGATGGTGCCGGTCGTCATCGCGCCGCCTGCCTGAGCGTAAGTGAGATTGGTCTGAGACACGTTGAGTGAGACCGAGAGCTGGAGCGGCACGGCCTGGTACGCATTCGTGGCGGGGTCGCTGTTCGACCAATGGTCGGGATCGCTCGTCGCGGCGTAGGCCGTGACGGAGATGCCGGGCGCGACGGAGAGCGTCTGCCCTTTGTAGAGCGAAGTCGTGCCGCCGCCGATCGAGTAGTAGATCTGCGAGGTGCCGGGCGGGTTCGGATTCGAGAGGGTGAGCGAGAGATCGAAATTGACGAGCGGGAGCGAGCCGCCTGCCTGGGAAAAGTCGGGTGCGCTCAATTGCAGTGCGTTGGGCGCGGTGGGTGGGTTGGTCGGATTGGCATCCGCAGTACCTGGCGTGGCGGGTCCACCGCCGGCCGTGGGCGCGATATCGGTGTAGTCCCACACCCAGCCTTCATCCGTCGTCTTGAGCGTGGGGCTGCGGTTCTCTGTGCCGGGGTCGGCGGCGGCAAGCGAATTATCGAGCAGGAAGTTTTTCACGCCGGCCGAGCCGCTGGTGGCGACCACGAAGCGCTTATTCGTGCCGTCCCAACGCGCGCGCTCCCCTGATCCGCCCCCCTCGGAAGAGCTCTGCATCTCGGTGGTCAGCCGTCGGTCCACGAAACTGCTGCGTAGACCCGGCACGGAAGTCGCCGTCGCAGTGCTCGCGGTCGTCTTCAATTTCGCAAGAATCTGGTCGGGCGTGGCGGTCGAGGGCAGCGAACCGCCGCTGACATTGTAGACCTGGATCGCGGCATTGATCGTAGCGACGTCGGATTCCAGTTTGGAAACCCGTGTGGATTCGCGTGCGTTATTGACCGCCACGTAGGCCACACTGCCAAGGATGGCGATGACGCCGACGACCATCAGCAACTCCACGAGCGTAAAGGCTCTGGCGCCTGTAAACAAACAGGCTGGCGACCGGCGTTTCATGCTCCCCGCGGAGATGCCCTCAAAGGGCGGCTGGTGTGTGGACATGGCTTTGGGACTCTTCGACAGCGGTGTTGCACGCTTGAGGAGTTCCAAATACAGCGAAGCAATCATGCACGGTTGCACCCGAATTGCGAACAATTTTTGTTTTCTCTTTCGTTCACCGTGGAAATTCGCTAGAAGCACCGTCACAAAGACGCGTCTCCGCCGCCTCTGCGGATGCTCCCTGCCACGTGTGTTTTGATTCCACCCTTTCCCGCCTGAAACCGCTCAGCCTGCTCGCGGTATTCCTTCTGGCATTGACTGCAGCCGCCGCCCCCACCTTCGAAGTGGAGGATGCCGCGACGGGCGAAGGCGCCGTAATTGCCACCCAGCTCCGCAACGCCCCACCGAAGTCCTATAACTTCCATCGGGCCGCACTCGGCGACGTGCTCCGCATGCTGGCCGACGACGCGGGCGTCTCGTTCGTCTCGCTCCCCGACAGTGGGATCGACTCCTCGGCGCTGGTGACCTTCAGCCTGAAGGCGAGCCCGTTCCATGCGCTCGAAATCATCGCCAAGTCCAATGGCGTAGCCCTCTTCTACGAAGGCGGCGTGTGGTATTTGCGGCCCTACAACGACCAGGAACTCATCGGCCGCACCTACAAGCTGCGATACAACACACAGGAAACCGTCGAGAACACCGGCGGCAGCCAGAACTCTCCGGACGTGAGCACCGGTGGCATCGGCGGCACACAGGACACCGGCTCGACCCAGGACCTCGGCCTCTCCCTCCAGGGCGCCACAAATATCTTCAAGCCCAACCCGAACCCGATGATCAAGGATATCAAGGCTTTGCTCGGGCTGCCCACCGACGGACTCTCCGCGACCCTCGCCCCCGACGCGTCCGTGGACTCCATGCAGC
>JBOHXO010000157.1:0-3082 GCA_050737475.1 Chthoniobacterales bacterium | reverse complement strand
CAGCGGATACGTCGCGCTCTTGATGGCGCTGGAATTCCGGAAATCTGTCGCGAGAATTTCCGGCCTGTATTTTCTGCAGGGTCTCTTCGATCGGCGCGGGCCGGTTGCGATCCGCTCCCGGCGAATCCTGTGGGTGCTGCCGTCGCAGGACGAGGAGGAGCGGTTGCGCGGGTTTCTTGCGCGCGAGGATTTCGACATGGACCGGCAGGGGTTTTATCAGGCGCCATTTTATGCGAAGGCGGAGGATTTCGAGGATGCCGCGCTGTGGAAACTGGCGGAGGAATTCTCGCCCGAGTGGGTGATCGTCTGCATCGGCGGCGGCCGGCAGGAAAAACTGGCCTGCCGCATGCGCGGGCATTTCCAGCGGCGATTCCGGATCGCCTGCACCGGCGCGGCGATCGCGTTTTTTACCGGCGGCCAGGCGCGCATTCCCACATGGGCCGATCGCATGTGCCTGGGGTGGCTCTTTCGCATTTTTGAGAATCCGAAAGTTTTTGTGCGGCGCTATTTTCAGGCGCTCAAGCTGCCGCTGGTGCTGCGGAAGGCCCGCGGGTCGCTCGCGGGTTGACGCCCGCGCAAAGTCCGGACGAAGTGAGAGAGGCGGTATTCCCCGCCTCTTTTTTTTGCCCCGATTCAGTAGGCCGAGCGCGGCGGGAAGACGACCTGCCACGCGGTCTTCACCACGATGGACAGATCCCAGAACAGCGACCATTGCTCGATGTATTCGATGTCGCAGACCACGCGCTGACGGATGTCCTCCTCCGTGCGCGCCTCGCCGCGATACCCGCGCACCTGTGCCAGGCCGGTGACGCCGGGTTTGACGAACGTGCGGATGTGATAGCTGGCCATCACCTGCGCGAACTGATCGTTGTGCTCGATCATGTGCGGTCTCGGCCCGACCACGCTCATCTCGCCGCGCAGCACGTTGAGAAACTGCGGGATCTCGTCCATGCTGGTCTTGCGTAGCAGCCGTCCGAGCGCGAAGACGCGTTCGTCGGCCTCGGAGGCCTGTTTGCCGGTGTCCCCATTGGCGACATGCATCGTGCGGAATTTCAAAATCTGGAAGCGGCGATTCTGGATGCCTGCGCGGCACTGGTGGTAGAACAGCGGCCCCGGAGATTGTGTGCGGTGGATGAGCCAGACCAGCAGCGCGAGCGGCGGCAGCACGAAGATGACGACCAGCGAAGCCAGCGCGACATCGAACGCGCGCTTGGCGACGCGGTTGAGCGGGTCCTGCAGGGGTTCCTGCCGCAAGGCGATGAAATCCACGCCGAACTGGCGGTAATATTGCAGCGGGTGCCTGAAGATTTCGGCAAGGTTGTTGAGGACAATGAGCCGCACGCCGCGCTGGTTGGTGACCTCGATGATGGTGTCGAGCAGGGCTTGATCCTCGGGAATATCCAGGAGGATCACCGTTTCGATGCGCAGCTTTTGAAGGATGGTGTTGAGGTCCCTTGCGTGTCCCACGACGGGAACGCTGTGAACGGGGCGCTTCCGGGCGTCTTCATCCTCGACGAGGAATCCCACCACCTGCACGCCATAGCTTTCGAGGCGCCGGAGCCAGCGGCGTACGCGGCTGGCACGTCGCACCTGGCCGATGAGGAGCGCCGGCGTCTGGTTGCCGCCGCTGAAGAACAGCCGGCTGAGGATCCGGGGCAGCGTCGCATTTGACACATACAATGCCAGGGGGAGGATGACCAGATAGGCTATGAGGAACAGGCGCGAGATCGTGAGATCCTTTGTGAGCACGAGCATCACGGTGAGCGCGCCGGCGATATGCAGCGTCTGGCTCACGGCGAGCCGGAAATTTTGCGCCGGCTCGAGGGAGAGCAGGTTCAGCCGCCCGGCCTCGATCGGGTAGAGCTGCAGCAGCAGTCCGCCGATGGATATCAAATTGTAGGCGAAGTAGGATTCGCTGAGCGGCACCAGCTCGCGAATGGCGAATGCGTTGAAAAACAGCAGGCACCCCCAAAAACACAGTGACACCACCGCCGCCAGCGTGAATGCGTAGGCGTTGAAGAGTCCGACTTCCCGGTAGCGGATCATGAATGGCGCCCCTCGTTAAAAATCATAGCTGAATTGAAGTCCGTAGGCATTCACGGAGTAATTTGAATTCTGGAGCGTGGAGGTGCGCTCCTGCCAGCGATAGTATGCGGAGAGACGGCATTGTTCGCGCCAAAAAGTATAGGTGAGCCGCGGCACGAACTGGGCGTATTTATCCACGTGGTCGTTGGTGCTCGATCCTTGGTATTGAAGATACTGGTAGTTGAGGTCCATGGATGCGGAGAAGTGCGGCGAAAAGGTATGCGAGACGGTAAATATAACCTGCGAGTTCGTGTAGGTTTGTCCTTGCAGCAGGTCCGAAAGTTGCACATCGCGCAGGAGCTGCAGAACGAAACTGGTCTTTGCGGTCGCGGCATAACTTGCGCTGATGTTGAAGACCGGTGTGGTGAAGTTCGACGCTCCGCTCTGGTTGACGCCATTATACTGGCGGGACTGGATGCCAAGAGTGCTGTCGAATTGCAATTTATCCGAATAGTTATAGACGATGCCGAGATTCACTCCCTGGAAGTTTTGCGTGCTATCTGACGAGTTTTCGTTTTCCGAGCTGCCAATGTAGGAGATTCCCGCCGAGGGTCCAAACGTCAATGTGAGCTTTTGGGTGATGTCGTAACCCAGGAGCGGGCTTACGGAGTAGGTCTGGTATTCATCGCCATTTTCGTAGCTCTGGTTGTTCAGGCCCAGAATAAGGCGGAGAAAGACCTTCGCGGTGAGATAATAGCTGTTTTGCCATGTCGCATTGAGCGTCTGGTAGCTCGACCTGCCATTTTGCACGGCGTTTGGCTGGTCGGTATTAATGTAGTTCAGAAGCAGCGACGTGGAGTAACGGGAAAAGGTCGCCTGGCCATCCACCTCCAGGTTCTGGTTGACGCGGTTGAGGTAGGAATGGTCGGTGTAAAAATTGAAGTAGGGCTGGTATTCCAGCGAAAAGTAATCCTCGGATTTTGAATGGAAATCCCCCATGCCCACCATGAATGTCGGCAGAAAGCTGGCGATCAAATCGCTCTCCGTGTCGTCCTCG
>JBOHXO010000156.1:0-4158 GCA_050737475.1 Chthoniobacterales bacterium | reverse complement strand
GAGGAAGTTCGCGCGTTCCGCATCGGTATAAAAATGCTTCACCACCCGGGACTCGAATGCGCGATCGAGTTCCGCGGCGTCCATCTGCAGTTCGCGCCGGAAGGTGCGGTAAAGATCGGCGTATGCTTTCGATGAGCCGTCGTTCGCGCGCTCGCTTTCGAGTTCGATGGAATCCAATCCAATGGGCGCAAGGCCGCTGTCCTCGAGCCACTCGCGCACCACGGGAATAAAAACCCTGCGCAAATCCTCGAGGCGCACGAGGACCAGCCGGGCGTTTTCCTTCTCGTAAATTTCGTAGCCTTTTTCCGCAGGGAAGGGCGTGGCAAAGACATCAATGCCGAACAGGTCGCGAATTTCCGCGTCGAACCATTCGTCGTGAAGCCGCGCGCCATACTCCGCCTTGAAGAGCTCGATCAATGACGCCACAAGCGCATTTCTCTCGTCCTCGGACACAGGCTCGGCATCGCCTTTGAGAATGCGACGACAGGTTTGCTGCTCGGCGGAGGGCAGGCGGTAGGTCCATGTCTTGTGAAGATTCTGGAAAAACGCCGAGACATTGCGTCCGATCGGTTCTCGAACGAGCGTAAAAAGATACCAATTCACGGATTGCTGGCGTCGGACAAAGTGGCGGCGAAGCTCGATGCTGCGGCTCACGTGATCGGCCAGGCGGAAGCGCGGACTCTGCGCACGGTTCAACCACCATTCCATGCACTTGAGCACGCCGCGCTCGCTCAGGAAATGCGTCTGGTGAATCTCCTGATCCGGGAGCATGCGCTGCAACGCCTGCGCAACGGTCGTCGAGCCGACCTTGCCGATCTGATGCACACACAAAATGGCCGGTCTCATTTTATGAAATCGCAAGGGCGGGTCCGCCGCCGATGGGCATTGGCAGAGGCCGCAGCGATGGAATGTGCTCGTGGCGCGGCACGAATGAACGCGACTTCATGCTGAGATTGCTGAAGTGCACCGCTCCCGCATTTTCCCATCCCGATCTGCCAAATTCCGCGCAACCCTCCGCCTGCTCGAAAAGCCACGTGTTCTTCGTGAGGATCATCATGTCCGAGACGTGCGGCTTGCCCTGCAAGCGGTCGTCGGACATCACCTCGTAGGCCGCAAAAAATCGCGCGACGCGTTCATACTCCGTCGCAGTGCCACTCACGAGGCATGGCACGCTGCGCTCGTAGAGCGCGAGATTGCCGACCGGACGCGGACGGAACCCGTAGTTCACGACATCGTAGTCGCACATGAAACCGCCCCCGGCCTGCGCAACGGCCAGCCAACGAACGTAGCAATAGTAGTCGAGTTTTTTGCGGTTGATGCTGGGCAGCGCGCGGTAGGCGAGCAGCATTTTGGTGACCTCCTCGTCCACTTTCACGGACGACTCGTCGAGAACGATCGCCTCCCAGCCGTTCGCGGACCAGCTCGCACGCCAGAGCTCGACCAGCGCCGCTTCGTGCTCGGGAATTTTGCCATGGATCGGCGCGCAGAACGTGTAAACAACGGGCTTCGCGGGCTGCTGCGGCGGGAAAACCGCGGAGGAATTGCGGCGCTCGAGGCCCGGGACGTGCGAAGTCGTGATGTTGCGGAAAATGCGGCCGTCCTGTTCCCCCTGGCGCATGAGAAGATCGAGCGTGGCGCAATGCTGGTCGTAGTAGTCGGTGTAGCTGATCTTGAAAAATCCCGGGTGAGCCAACTTCGCGTCATCCATTTTATCGGCGATCTGCGAAGGCCCGTGATGGCTCCAGAAATACGTCTGTGTCTTGTCCGCACGACCGTCGCAGCCTCCAATGCAAATCTCGCGCGCCAGCGTCGAGGCCACCGGCAGCATGAGCATCGTGAGAATGTTGCCGGTCTGGTTGACGTTGTAGCTCGAAAGGAGATCGAAATTGAAACGACCGAGTTTGTTGATCGGCACACCGATGATGCGCTTCACGAGGTCGGCGGGAAAATGCGCGCGGTAGTAGGGGTAATGCGTGATCGGCACGATCGTGTAGAGCGGATAGCGACGCATGGCATCCACGAGGTTGCGGCGAAACTCGGCGGCGTATCCCGAGCAGCCGGCGTGAAATACCGGGTCGCCACAGCAAACAATGGACGGCCGGATTTTGTCCATGAGGCGCTCGTTGCGCACGAGGCTGTTCGAGACCACGCGCACGCCACCGTGCAAATCCACGTCCACCACCTGCTCCAGCGAGGGGCCTGTGCCAAAAACGTAGGCACGCTGCGCCCCGCGAAGGGATTCCGCCATCTCCTCGAATTTTTCGCGGCACTGCGCGACCACTGCGGAATTGCTGGCGCCGAGCAGACGCGGCACATCCAGCCACGTCGAGGCTTCGCGCGAGTAAGTCTGGCGGTCCACATTGAAAAACGTCCGTCCTCCGCGACGAAAAACCCCGTAGGACGCCAGCCTCGCGGGCGGGTCCCAAAGACGGGAATCCCACACCAGCACAATGTCGGCATCCGCCACCGAGCGGCGTTCATCCTCGATCCCAAAAATCTCACGAAACTCGAACAGCGGACTCAGCTTGCGCATGCATTGCGCAACTTCCTCGTCGAGATACGCGGGGCGTTCGCCAGTCCATCCTTTCGTCCCGGGCGCAACGGGCAGGATGACGCCGCGAATTTTGTCGAGAACCGGACTCAGATACCATGCCGACCGGTGCATCAAATCCGCCAGCACCTCGTCGTTGGGAATCGCGGGAAGAAAGGTCACCGTCACCGAGCGCTTGCCGCCAAGCGCCGCGATCGCGGGAGCCATCACGCCATGCCTCGGAGGAAATGCCACCAGCCTTTCGCTGAGCGACAATATGCGCGCCATTTTTGGCAGGAAATCACGTGTGCGAAATTCCATGTTTAAAAAATTCTACGGGGTTGCCTTGCGATAGACCCGCACATTCCACGCAGCGTCCACGAGCGCAAGTTCTTTGGGCAATTCCTCGGGTGCGTCGCCTCCGATTGTCACCAGCATGCCGCCGCTTTTCAATGCGCCCAATGAGGATGCTTCGTCTTCAGCGATCACGATGTCGCAGTCGGAGGAATTATCGGCGGGAGAGACCGTGGAACTTTCCAGAAATTCTGAAGCCACCCGCCCTACCAATTGTGACGGGGCTCCGGCCACACCGAGCTTCAAGCCGCGTTGTCCGTGCAATGGCAGCAGCGCGATAATTGCCGCCAGCAATTCGTGCGTGGACGTCGAAACATCGCGGTTGCCCCCTTCCATCTTCCCGACTTCGCGGCCCAATTCGCGGATTTGCTCCTCCTCGAGCGGCACGCCGAGCCGGTCGGCCCATTCGCGCAAGCCTGCCAGTTGATAGGCGCCAAGATGGATTCGGACCGGACCGTGTTGTGCGAGTTCCTCAGCGAGCGGCGCAAGCGGACCGTAGCGTTGAGCGACATCCTCGTGCAATCGCACCATGCCCAGGTGCAAGCGCTGGAGTTGCGCGGTGATCGTGCTGCTCTCGGCGCCGGTCCGAAGCGCGTGCGCAGTGCGCTCGACTTCCGCCAGTCTGCGCTCGATGTCGTCGAACTGCCGGGCCACGCGATTCCGCACCACGAGCAGCAACGCCACGGTGACAAGCGCTTCAATCGCAACGGAGATGAGAATTTGCAAAAACATGAACGTGTTGCGGGCCGGTTATTTCCAGACCGTCAGTCTGCCACGATGCGCAGAGGGAAAAATTCCGCGCAACTCCGCGATGCGATTTTTGAAAAAATCAGTGACGCGAAATCGCACATTGAGCGCCTTGATGGCGGATACCCATGCGCGCAACCAGGCCTTCACTCTCGCTCCCGTGGTTGCGGATTCCGGTGCGGCCATGGCCTGCGATTGGGCTACGAAAGCCGCGGAGTAAGCCTTGCGCAGACTGATTACCGCATCGCCAATCCCACGGCGAACCTTGATCCATTCGGGATTGAGAATGACGAACACACCCGATTGGGCGGACGGAGGCGGAGCATCGGCAACCTCGCGGAGGCCGAGATAGTCGGCAGTGACTGATGAGCCAAGACGGGGATAATGGCCGCTCCAAACCATCCGACGACCAGCCGGTAAAGCAGGCAGATCGGCATTGCCTTCGTCCGCAAAGGCCAGAGTCGCGGCGACAGGAATCGGCAGCGATGGCAGCGCGTCGAAATCACGGGCATTGCACAGGACCACGG
>JBOHXO010000155.1:0-1586 GCA_050737475.1 Chthoniobacterales bacterium | reverse complement strand
ACGTATTACAGCTCCCGCACCGCTTACTACAACAGCTCCTATTACCGCGGCGCGAGCGGCGCCTACTATCGCGGTTACAATGGCCACGGCGCGGCCTACCGCACACCATGGTCCAATGGCGGCTACTACAACGGCGCGCATGGCAATGCCTCGTGGCACAACGGCTCCGGCAGCGCCAGCAGCAACCGCGGCGGTTCGGCAAATTGGAACAACGGCTCCGGCAGCGCCTCGGGCTGGCGCGGCGGTTCCGCCTCGTGGGGCGGCGGCTCTGGATCGTGGCAGGGAGCGCGCGGGCGTTCCGGCTCATGGAGTCGGTAAACCCGGCATTCGGCTGCCAGCGTTGACTTTCAGCTCGCGAAGGCGATAGTTCTCTCTGTTTCGTGCAGGGTCCGGCTGCCTTTCGGCAATCAGGATCGCTGCCAACCGTTGAGGCGCGCGATTCCATGAATCAGTCCGCCTATGGAAACCAGTCCTCGCACATCGCATCTCGCATTCATTGGCGATTATGTGCCCCGCCGATGCGGCATCGCCACTTTCACAGCGGACATCTGCGAGGCAATCGCGGCGGAGTTTCCGAAGACAAAGTGCATCGTCGGCTCCGTCAATGATCGCGCGGAAGGCTACGATTATCCCGCCCGCGTGCGGTTCGAAATCGAGGAAAAGGAAATCGCCTCCTACCGGCGCGCCGCGGAGTTTTTGAACATCAACAATGTCGAGGTCGTGTCGGTGCAGCACGAGTTCGGCATCTACGGCGGCCCGGCCGGCAGCCATTTGCTGGCGCTGCTGCGCGATGTGCGCATGCCCATCGTGACCACGCTCCATACCGTGCTGAAGGATCCGAACACGGACCAGCGCGCGGTGATGACGGATCTCGACGCGCTTTCGAACCGCTTCATCGTGATGGCCGACCGCGGACGCCAGTTGCTCGAATCGGTCTACGGCATCGCACCGGAGAAGATAGATCTCATACCGCACGGCGTGATCGACATGCCGTTCATGGACTCGAATTTCTACAAGGACGAGTTCGGTGTGGAGGGCAAAACCGTAATGCTCACCTTCGGCCTGCTCTCGCCGAACAAGGGCATCGAAATGGTCATCCAGGCCATGCCCGCGATCCTCGAGCAAAACCCGGATGTCGTTTACATCGTGCTCGGCGCGACGCATCCGAACCTCATCGCAAACGAAGGCGAAAAATACCGCCGCTCGCTGGAAACCCTGGCCAAAAAACTCGGCGTCGCAGACAAGGTGATTTTCCACGATCGCTTCGTCGCCATCGAGGAGCTCAAGGAATTCATCGGCGCGGCGGACATTTATCTCACGCCGTATCTCAACGAGGCGCAGATCACCTCCGGCACGCTTGCCTACACGTTCGGGGCAGGCAAGGCGATCATCTCGACGCCCTACTGGCACGCGCAGGAATTACTCGCCGGGGAGCGCGGAATCCTCGTTCCGTTTTCCGATGCACCCGCGATCGCCGCGGCCGTGAACGACATTCTTTCGCAACCCACTCGAATGACCGCCATGCGCAAACGGGCATGGAAACAAGGTCGCGAGATGATCTGGCCCGTGGTCGCACGCCGCTACAT
>JBOHXO010000154.1:0-3554 GCA_050737475.1 Chthoniobacterales bacterium | reverse complement strand
GCGTAAACTGATAGACGCCATCGCGGAGACCGAGCGCCGGGAGCGCGATGCGCACCTCGTAATCGCCGGCATCCACCTTCGAGACGCTGCCGCCGTCGCGCCGCGAAAGCATGCGCAGCACCTGCTTCGGCTTTCCGTCCATGTTGATGCTCTCGAGCGAGGGAAGCCGCTGGATGGAGATCTGAAAATTCATCTGCTTCACGTGCTGCTTGATGCGGAAATGCGCGCGAATCACGGAGTCCCCGCCCGAGACGACAGGGCCGCCGTCGGAGGATTCGAATTTCACGTCGAGGAACTCCGCGTCGCTCGAGCTTTCGGAGATCGCGCCCGTGGCCGATGGCGCGCCGGTCTCCACGCCGGATGGCATGTCCTGCACGAGGTCGCGCTCGTATTGCTGGATCACGACGCCGATTTCTCCGCTCGCGGCGACAGTTCCCTTGCGCATATACAGCGCGTTGTCTGCGATGCTGAGCAACATGCCCGGCGCGTGGTGCACGATGACGAGCGACATGCCGGTCGAGCGCATCTCGAAAAGTTTTTCGAGGCACTTGCGACGGAAATTCAAATCGCCGACGGCCAGCACTTCGTCGAGCAGCAGGATGTCCGGTTGGGTCGTGATGGCGCAGGAAAAACCAAGCCGTGCGACCATGCCGGAGCTGTAGGTCTGGACCGGCGCATCAATCGCGTAACCGATCTCGGAAAATTTCACGACATCGTCGAACCGTTCCGCGATTTCTTCGTAGGTCAGCCCGAGGATGGACATGTTCGCGAAGATGTTTTCGCGTCCGGTGAGGATGGGATTGAAACCGGCGCCGAGGGCGAGCAGCGGGGCGAGGCGGCCGCGCACGGTCACCTTGCCGGTGGTGGGCTTGATGAGGCCGGAGATGATGCGCATGAGCGTGGTCTTGCCGCAGCCGTTGATGCCGATGATGCCCAGCGCGTCGCCGGAGCGGAGCTCGAGGTTGACGTCCTGCACGGCCCAGAATTCGTTCTGGCGCAATCCTTCCGGGCGCGCTGAAAAGCCGGTGACTTCGCGAGCGATGTCCACCACGCCGTAGTAGAGCGAGCGCTTGAGATCGCGGCAGAATCTCTTCGAGACATTCTCGAGCGCCAGGACGACAGGCTTCTCCTCGCCGGCCGCAGCCGCCTGCGCGGAAGGGGGCATCACTTCATTCAATTCAATCTCACTCATTGTAAAATCAAGGCGTCCCCGCAGCGATGCGGCCGCCAGCTTCCGCACCATTCCAAGCCGCGGCGCAATTGGCGAGCGACTTTGCCAGCGGCTGCGGCGACCATGCGGGGGCGAGGTTTTGCAGCAGGCTTACATCGGCCTGCCAGTGCGGCGGGTTGCCGCGCAGGATCTCGCGGCCGAATTCGATTTGCGCCGCGGAGCCCGCACATTCGCGCAGCATTTCCGCCATTTCGCGCACGGAAACGCTCGTGCCGGAGGCGATATTGATCGCTTGAAAGCCCGCGCGCGGCGCAGAGCATGCCGACACCACGGCGGCGGCGGCTTCGTCCACGTGCAGGAAGTCGCGCCGTTCATCGCCGGTGCCTTTCAAACGCAGCACCGTCGCGCCACGGCGGAGTTGATCGAAAATTTCCCAGACGAGCAGGCGTCGCTGGCGCGGACCGAAGACGGAAAAAAATCGCAGCGACATGATGGAGAATCCGAAGCAGGCCGCGAATTCCTCCCCGACGTGCTCGGAAAGCAGCTTGTGAAATCCGTAGGGCGATTCGGGATTGCGCGGTGCGGACTCAGGCGTGGGCAATTGCTCCGGCGAGCCATACACGGCGGCGCTGGATGCGAGGGCGATTTGCGGGTGCAGACCGGAAAGGCGCACTGCTTCGAGCAGGCGGAACCACAATGCGGTGGAGCCTTCGAAATCCGCGAATGGCGCCGTGAAGGACTCGCCTACGGACGCTGTCCCTGCGAAGTGCGCCACGACATCGGGCGCTGCGGATCGAAGAATTTCCGCGGTGGACTCCGGCGACCCAAGGTCGCTGCGAACATATTCTCCCGGCCATGACGCAGACTTCTCCGCATGCCGGTCCAGGCCGATCACCTCATGCCCTTGCGCAACGATCGCTTCGCCGACCGCCGAGCCGAGAAATCCACCCGCACCTGTGACGAGCCACTTCATGCGAGTGCGTCGAGTTCGGTGAGCCATGCGGCGGCGACGGCGTCGCTGGGCATGCGCCAGTCGCCGCGCGGCGAGAGTGCGACAGTGCCGACCTTCGGGCCGTCGGGCATGGACGAGCGTTTGAATTGGTTTGCAAAGAAGCGCGTGTAAAAAACCTTCAGCCAGCGGCGGATTTCGTCGCTCGCGAACCGGCCGTCGAACGCGATGCCGGCGAGCGCGACGATTTTCGCGGGGCCGAAGCCATTGCGGATCATCTGGAAGAGGAAGAAGTCGTGCAGTTCGTAGGGGCCGACCGTTTCCTCGGTCTTCTGGACGAGCGCGGCGCCCTCGCCGAGCGGGAGCAGCTCGGGAGAGATGGGCGTGGCGACGATGTCGAGCAGCAGCGTGCGCGCGGGTTCGTCGAAGACTTCATCGGCGCACCATTGCACGAGGTGCTTCACGAGCGTTTTCGGAACGCCCGCATTCACGTGATACATGGACATGTGGTCGCCGTTGAACGTGCACCAGCCGAGCGCGGCCTCGGACAAATCGCCGGTGCCCACGACGATGCCGCGCTCACGATTTGCGAGGTCCATCAAGATCTGCGTGCGTTCGCGGGCCTGGGCATTTTCGTAGGTCGCGTCGTGCAAGTCCGCGGGCTGGCCGATGTCGGTGAGGTGCTGCGCGACGGCGGCGTGGATGGGAATCGTGCGGCATTCCGCGCCAAGCGCGGCGGCGAGTGCGGCGGCGTTTTTTTGCGTGCGTTCGGTGCTGCCGGGGCCGGGCATCACGACGGCGAGGAGGTCGCTCGCAGGACGACCGAGTTTTTCGAGAGCGCGGATGCAGACGAGCGCGGCCAGCGTGGAATCGAGGCCGCCGGAGAGGCCGAGCACGAGTTTTTTCGAGCCGGTGTGCAGCAGACGGCGGGCGAGGCCGGTGGCCTGGATGGAGAAAATTTCGTGGCAGTGCGCGGCGCGCTCCGACTCGGAGTCGGGCACGAATGGGCGCGGCAAAACGGGGCGGCGCAACGTGCCGGTTTCCGCGAGGTCGCCGAGCGTGAGGGAAATTTTGCGCATCCCCTGCGCGTCCGCGGCGGAGAAACTGCTGTTCGCGAGGCGCTCGTGCGTGATGCGCTGCATGTCGAAGTCGGCGGTCGTGATTCCTCCCTCGAAATCGAATCGCCCGGCCTCGGCGAGCACCTGGCCGCATTCGGCGAGCAGACCCGCACCGGAGAACACCATGTCCATGCTCGATTCGCACGGTCCGGCGCCGGCATAGGCGTAGGCGGCCAGGCAGCGGGCCGATTGCTGACGCACGAGGTCGCGGCGATATTCGGATTTGCCGAGCAATTCGTCGCTGGCGGAGGGATTCAAAATGAGGCTCGCTCCGGCAAGTGCCAGCGGTCCGCTGGGAGGTGCGACGGCCCAGAGG
>JBOHXO010000153.1:0-1936 GCA_050737475.1 Chthoniobacterales bacterium | reverse complement strand
GAGGACGGGCAGGATCATGTGATGCAGGAAATCCAGCACCTTTGCAAAGGGCGACAGGCTCTCGAAGTCGTCGGACACGATATTGCCGATGGGGAACCAGTCGAAGTAGCTGCCGCCGGCGAAGAAGATGAGCAGGACGATGCCGAGCGTGTAACCCGGAATCACGTAGCCGGCGAAGATGACGGCGGACGAGGCGCTGTCAGCGAGCGAGCCGTTGATGCGCGCCTTGTAAACGCCGAGAGGGATGGAAACGGCGTAGGCGATGATGTAGGAGACGAGGCCGAAGAACAGCGAGACGGGCATCTTGCTGAGGATCACGTCGAGGACGGGCTTTTGATACGTGTAGGAGTTTCCGAAGTCTCCGCGCAGGATATTGCCCAGCCACGAGAAGTAACGGACGTAGGCGGGCTTATCGAAGCCGAAGTAGACCCTGATGTTATCAATCTCCTCGGGCGTCATCGTGTGCCCGCCGATGCGGTGGCTCGCTGCGGCGTTGAACTTCGCGACCATTTGCTCGACGGGGCCGCCAGGGACGAACTGGATGAGCACGAAGCAGGCGAGGCTGATGCCGAGAAGAGTCGGTGCGATCAGCAGCAGCCGCCGGAGCAGGTAGGCGGTCATTCTTCCGGATAGACGATCACGGGCGGAACGGGCGGCAGCGAGGAGTTGTTTTTTTCGGCCTGGGCGAGGGCTTCGGCTTTCGCGGAATCATACCACCAATAGACGGATGCGGCGTCCTCGCGGTTGAATTTGTCGAGGACGTAGCGCGGAGTGCCGAATTTGTTCCAGTAAAGCAGCTTGTTCTTGGCGGACTGCCACATGAGCACCGCGGGGCGGATGGCGACGAGGCGGTTGTCAATCTGCCTGAGGATTTCGTTGCGCTTGCCGAGGTCCATTTCGGTTTTTTGCTGTTCGATGAGGCGGTCAATCTCGGCATCCTTCACGCCGGGGCGGTTGGCGGTGGCAATTTCGTCAGCAGTCTTTGAATCCCATGTTGCCTCGGGGTCGCGGAGGCGCGAGGCGCTGGTGTTCAGCCAGAACATGTCGAACTCGAGATTGTCCATGCGTTTGCTGAAGGTGGCCATCGAGATGATGTCGAGCTTCGCGTCAATGCCGACGGATTTGAGGGCCTGGAGGTAGATGTTCAAATGCCGGAGGTCCGAGGCCTCGTAGTGCATGATGACGAAGGAAAATTGCTTTCCGTCCTTGGTGAGAATTCCGTCGGCGCCGGGTTTCCATCCGGCTTCATCGAGCAATGCGCGTGCGCGCTCCGCGTCGAATTTCGCGGGCGGCGCGGTGGGATTCTGGTTGTTGGGATAGAGGTCGGGGTAATACGAGTTCAGCAGGAAATACTGGTTGTACATGAGCTTGTCGTTCATGAGCTGCCCGTTGAACAAGTAGGAGAGCGCCTCGCGCACCTTCGGGTCCTGGAAGAGCGGTCGCCGGAGATTCATGATCAATCCCTGGTAGCTCTTGGGCTCCTTGTTCGAGACTTCCTGCCGGACGACCCAGTTCTTTTGCACGGCGGGAAAGTCCGTCTTTTCGGCCCAGATCATCGCGGTATAGACGGCGAACATGTCGAAGCCGCCGGACTTGAAGATCTCGAGCGCCTTGTTGCGGTCCTCGACCGTCTTGATGACGAGGTGGTCGAAGTTGTATTTGCCGACGTTGAATTTTTTCGTGCGGCCCCACCAGTCGCCCCGGCGCTTGAGTGTGACGGAGCGGTTCATCTTTACTTCGCCAAGCGCGTAAGGGCCGCTCACGACGGGAAATTCGAAGTTCTGCTTGTTGAAATCAACATCCTTCCACGCGTGCTTTGGGAAGGCCATCATGCCGGCCGCGGCCCAGAAGTTCGCCCAATGCACCTGGTTCGCGGTCACGCGCAGCGTCCTGTCGTCCATGACCTCCGGGCGGTGGAATCGGGAAAGCTCGATCC
>JBOHXO010000152.1:0-5060 GCA_050737475.1 Chthoniobacterales bacterium | reverse complement strand
GATGAGCTCCCGTTCCTGACCCCGGTAGTCGTCAATGAGGATGCGCAGATTTTCCCCGGGCGCTTCGAAGCGAAAATCAAACGCGAGATCGAGATCCGAAAATGGCGAGACGTAGAAATGCTTGGTCGCGCGGCGATGAAAACTCCCCGGCACATCAGCGGAGGGAACGACGAACGGCTTGCGCTCATAAAACGTATTCTCGACCTCGACCAGCGACGTGTAGGGCTCTCCGGAATCATCGAAAAAAAAGAACACCGAGATCGGATTGAACGCGTATCCAAAAACCCTCGGCAGCGTAAGAACCCGCACCGACGCAGGCTCACGCGTCTCGCCGGACCGCCGCAAAAACTCGATCGCATTTTCACGCGCTGTCGGAAGACCCATCGAGAAATGGTCGTCATCGCGGAAGTTGTAAATATTGCGCCTGTTGATTCCAAAGAACAACGGAATGCGGCTGGCAATCCCGTCGAGTTCATCGAGATCGAGCCAGAACAGGAAAATACGATAGGTGAATTCGTGCTGCTTCGGTTGCAGCCGGCGGTGCATCACGGTGCATTCGTAGAGCGCGGAGTTCATCGTGCGTCGAGATGCTCGCGGACCGCCTCGCAGGCCTGCAGCGCGGACCAATACGCGTCCTCGTGGAATCCATGGCGAAAATAGCTCCCACAGAAATACACGCGCTGCTCCGGCGACCGGCGGTTCAATGACGCCAGCTCCGCCTGCGCGCACAACGCCTCGAGCGTGTAGATCGGATGTTCGTATTCCGTTTCGTAAAGCACGGCGTCGGGGCGGATCGCGCTGTTCAGCGAAACGAAGTAGTCGCGGCGTTTCGAGACGCCTTGAAGCGCATTCATCCAGTAGTGCGTCGCGGCGCCGTGCTCATCAATGCGATAGTTCCACGAGGCCCATGCGATGCGCCTGCGCGGCATCACCGATGCGTCGGCGTGCAGCGTCGCGCGGTTGAATTGATAGCGAAACGGCGCCAGCAGCCGCTCCTGCGCGGCATCGGGCCGTCCAAGCATCCGCAGAGCCTGGTCCGCATGCGCGGCAATGATGACGCGGTCGAATTTTTCCTCACTGCCATCGGACGTGCGCACCCTCATTCCGCTCGGAATTTCCTCCACGCACTTCACGGCAGCGCCGAGGCGCACATCAGCAATTCCTTCGAGGATTTTGCGCACATAGCTGCGAGCGCCACGGCTCACCGTGAACCACGGGTGATGCGTCTTCACGCCGAGGAATCCGTGATTGTGAAAGAATCGAATGAGCATCGCGGCGGGAAAATCCAGCGTCTCGCCCGGCTGCGAAGACCAGATGGCGGCGCTCATCGGCACGAGATAATACTCCAGAAAATCCGTGCTGAATCCGTGCCGCTCCGCAAACTCACGCACGCTCAAATCGCTCGCGTCGGCGTCGTCGAGCGATACGTTCGCGATTTTGAAAAATCGTCCAACCTCGCCGAGAAAACGATGGAAGCGCGGCCGGAAGAAATTGCGTTTTTGAGCGAAAACTTTCGCGAGCCCCATGCCGTTGTATTCCAGTCCGTCCGGTATGTGCTGCACGCTGAACGACATTTCCGCGGGCTGCGTGGCCACGCCGAGTTCGTCGAAAAGCCGGCAGAGATTTGGATAGGTGACGCGGTTGAAGACGATGAATCCCGTGTCAATCGGCACCTCGGCGCCATCCTCATCCATGACGACTGTGTTCGTGTGGCCGCCGGGACGTCCGTCCTGCTCGAAGAGCGTGAGCCGTGCCCGTTCGCGCAGATTCCACGCGCACCCGAGCCCGGCGATGCCGGTCCCAATGATCGCGATGCGCTCCACGATTCCTAACGTTTGGCGAAGGCCGCTTCGTCGTAGGCGGTCCTGGGCACAGGCCGCAAATCCCACACCAGGCCCATCGCCGCAAGGCCGCGCAGGATGTAGTAGCTGATATCAATCTCCCACCAATAGAAGCCCTGCCGGGCGGCAGCCGGGACGTGATGGTGGTTGTTGTGCCAGCCCTCGCCGAGCGTGATGACCGCGAGGACCAGGCTGTTCCGGCTCTCGTCGTCGGTGTCGTAGCGTTTCGTGCCAAGCGTGTGGGCGAAGGAATTCACCGCGCAGGTTCCGTGAAAAAGAAAAACCGTGCTGATGAAAAAACCCCAGACGACGAGCTGCCAGCCGTTCGTGCCGAGGCCGGGAGCGAAAGCGTGCAGGAGAGCGCCGGCACCGGCCAGCGTGGCAATGAGCACCAGTGGTCCGATGAGATCGAAGCGGTTCAGGAAAACGAGTTCGGGATATTTCGCGAGATCGCGCACGCGATTGTAATCCGTCGGGAAGTTGCGGCTGCTCGTGAGCCAGCCGACGTGCGCCCACACGAAGCCCCTCACACCGGGCGAATGCGCGTCGTGCTCGTCGTCGGAATGCTGGTGGTGATGCCGGTGCACGGCCGACCACCAAAGCGGGCCGCGCTGCACCGCCATGAGACCGAGCACTGCGAACAAAAATTGCACCGGACGCGAAGTCTTGAATGCGCGATGGCAAAAGTAGCGGTGATAAAGTCCCGTGATCGCGAACATTCGCACGAAATACAAAACCGCGGCGACGCCCACCGCCGTCCAGCTCCAGCCCGTCCAGATCACGCCGAGACAGCCGATGTGGAGAATGATGAATGGCACGGCACGGCTCCATTCGAAGCGCTCCGGCTGTTCGCGCACGCGTTCCGCGCCTTCGGGAAAATAATCGGAATCAATGAACTGCACCAGGCGCCTCAACAGCCCGGGACGGGGCGGGGTGTCACTCGGGCTGGACACCGAGCTCCTGGAGGATTCGTTGAAGGTCGTCGTTTCCATAATACTCAACGGTGATGCTTCCCTGCTTCTCACCATGATGGATTACGACGCGCGTCGCCAAACGGTGCTGTAATAAATTCTGAATGTGCAAAATCGCCGGAGCGATTTCGGGTTCGGACCCGCCGCGCTTCTTTGGTTTGCCACCCGTTTTCGACAATTGCGTGGCCGCGAGCTTCTCGGCCGTTCGCACCGACGCGGACTGGCGGATGATGATGTCCGCCAGCAGCCGCTGCTCCTCCTTCGACTTGAGCGAAAGCAGCACCTTCGCATGGCCGACGGAAATCAAACTCTTGCGCACCATCGCCTGCACATCGCTGTCGAGGTCGAGCAGGCGCATCGAATTTGCGACCGAGGCGCGACTCTTGCCCACGCGACGGGAAATTTCCTCCTGCGTCTGTCCGAACTCACGCGATAACCGCGCATACGCCGTGGCCTCCTCGATGGGATTGAGGTCCTCGCGCTGTAGATTTTCGATGAGAGCGAGCTCGAGCACCTCCTGGTCGCTCGCCTTGCGCACGATCACCGGCGCCTCGATCAGGCCGACGACTTGCGACGCCCGCCAGCGGCGCTCGCCGGCGATCAATTCAAATTTCGTGCCCGACTTGCGGACAATGAGAGGCTGGATGATGCCACGCTCGCGAATGGACTCGACCAGCTCGTTGAGATGGCCCTCGGGGAACTCCTGGCGCGGCTGCAGCGGGCTCGGGATGATGTCGGCGAGCAGAATCGTCTGGATGCGTTCGCCGTCGGCCTCCGCGGGAACAGGCGCGGAAACTCTCGTGTTAATGAGAGCACCAAGTCCTTTTCCGAGCGCCGGTTTTGCCATGGGTGTCCGAGGGTATGGGGGTGACACATTCAAATCAACTTGAACCGGGGCACCCTTCGCAATGAGTTTTTCCGAATGACTGTCGCCAAAAAATTTTTACGCCTGCACGTATGGAACGGCGAACCGGCGACGGGCGCGGAGCACATGGCTGCGGATGAAGCTCTGCTGCGCCTCGCGCGCGATCCGGTGCTGCGCTGGTATCGCTGGGCGCGACAGGAAATCAGTTTCGGCTATCCCTTGCGATGGCGCGACGTGGAGTCGTCAACGATGGGCCGGCCCGCAGTGCGTCGATGGACCGGCGGCGGAATCGTGGAGCATGGGGACGATCTCACGATCGCAATCGCAGTGCCCGCGACGCATTCGCAGGATGCACCAGCTGCATTTTACGAACGGGTTCATCGCGCAATTGCGGAGGCGCTGGATTCGCCGTCCGTGCGGCTTGCAGCGCCAATCGCGGGCGCAGGCGGCGCGACGTGTTTTGAGAATCCAGTCCGCCACGACGTGCTCGCCGGCAATCAAAAGGTGGCGGGCGGCGCGATCCGCCGATGCCGCGAAGGCACGCTCTACCAGGGCAGCATCCAGAACGCTGAAATTCCCGCGGATTTCATTGCGCAACTCGCGCGAAACCTCGCCGTGGAAACCAGCGAATGGACGCCGCCGCCGGAATTTTCCGTGCTCGCGGAAAATCTCCGCACCAACCGCTACGCCACCAACGAGTGGCTGGAAAAACGCTGATTATTTTCCGCCCCGTTTCGCACGACGAAACCGCGAACCGCGTGTTTCCGAATCCGGACTCTCCGCAGGCGGCTTGCTCGCGATGGTTGCGGGAACCGGCGGCGCAACGGGCTTCGCAGCCGCTTGTTTCTTTGCTGCACCAGGAACGCGAACCTTGATGCGTGGAATTTTTCCGAATCGCGGCAATGCGAGTTCCGGCATTCGCCAGCCCACGCGCGTGACCAGCACATCCGCGAGAAACACGATCAGCAGCGCCACGAGAAGCCACGGGCGGATGTCACGATATTCCTGACGCCGTGGCGCCTGCCAGATGCCGCTCAAATCCACACGCTCCACACCGCCCGACACACGCGACACCGCCTCGAGTTCGCGCACACGCTCGCGGTCCAGCGACCATTCGGGATTCGTGACAGCAGTGACCGGACCGAAGGGCAGCGTGTAGGCGCCGACCTGCACGGCGCCGCGTATCCATGTGCCGGGCGTGAGCAATGTCTTCGCCTGGTAATGGCCGGGCTGGAGCCGTTCCCACGTGAGCGGATGCGGTTTGCCGGAGGCTCCCTCGGCCACCACCACCTCGGGCGCCGTCTTTGCGAGACGGTCCTGCCAGGTTTCGTCGAAGAACAAATCAAGGCGCAGTTCGTTGCCGTCCACCCTGGTGCGCAGGCC
>JBOHXO010000151.1:0-11628 GCA_050737475.1 Chthoniobacterales bacterium | reverse complement strand
ACGCGATCTACTCCGAGGCGCGCGTGAACGACCTCATCAAGCAGCTCCGCGCGGCCGACCTCGTCGTCGGCTACAACGTCGTCAACTTCGACTACCACGTCCTCATGGGCTACACGCCGCTCGACCTGCCGGAGTTTCTGCCCACGCTCGATCTCATCGTGGATGTCGAGACCGCGCTCGGCCACCGCCTCGCGCTCGAATCGCTCGCGCAGGGCACGTTCGGCGTCGGCAAAACCGCCGAGGGACTCGACGCGATCAAGTGGTGGCGCGAGGGAAAAGTTTTGGAAATCGCGGAGTATTGCTGCTTCGATGTGAAGGTGACCCGCATGGTTCACGAGCACGGCGTGCAGGCCGGCGAGCTGTTCTACATGGACCGCTTTGCCCGCAAGCAACGGCTCGAAGTCCCGTGGGGAAAATCCGCCGCCGACAAAGCCGCGGTCGCCGCAGCCGCATGATTCAGCCACTCAAGCCTTCCAAATCCTCCTGGACCGTTTTCTGGGTGGATCTCGACGAACCGCTCCCCTCCGGGGCGGACTTCATCCTGCCCACGCTCATGATCGTCACCGACGAGCGCGGCGTGCCCGTCGCCCCGCCCGAGATGCTCGAGGAACTCGACCAGACGCGCGTGGAAAACTTCCTCGACGGCCTCATTGACAAACTCGGCGCGCCCGACCGCCTGCTCATCGGCGACAGCGACGAATGGGACCACGAGGCGTGGAAAATCTTCGCGCAGGATTACAGCCTGCAACTCCAGTTCACGCGCTTCAGCGGCCGCGATCGCAAGGACATCAAAATCCTCACGCAAAAAGTCGCCGAGACGCACGGCGGCGGCGATTCCGCAAGCTACGGCGAAGTCGCTGCGGGCCTGCTCAACTCCGCACTCCGCGTCCGCTCCGAATCCAAAAAAATCGCACTCCTCAAGAAAGCCCTCGACAACGACGCCGACTGCGCCGGCGCGCGCATCGAGCTCGCCGACTCCGAATTCCGCGCCGCGAACTGGACCGGCGCACTCCGCGCCTACGACGAGGTGATTGACCGCGAATATCCGCACTGGAGCGGCCGCAAACCGAAATGGTGGACGGACCTCGCGACCCGTCCGTATCTCCGCGCGATACACGGCCGTGCCATGACGCTCTGGCACCAGCAACGCCACTCCGGCGCCGCCGAAACGCTCGCCGACCTTCTCGAAATCAACCCCCGCGACCACCAGGGCGCGCGCTTTCTCGTGCCGATGGTCCATATGCTCGCCGATGAATTCGACGCCGCGCAGGACGCCTTCGAGGCCTACGAAAAAAATTATCCGAA
Source organism: Chthoniobacterales bacterium (assembly GCA_050737475.1). Lineage (GTDB taxonomy): Bacteria > Verrucomicrobiota > Verrucomicrobiia > Chthoniobacterales > JAATET01 > JAATET01. Next base: position 10,323 of record JBOHXO010000151.1, on the reverse strand, counting down.
CGACTACCCCGAGCCGTCGCTCCATTTTGGATGGGCGCTCATGCACGCTTACTTCGGCCGCGACGTCGAGGGCCTCGCGCGCTACCGCACCGCCATTCTCAAAAATATCTACATCGCGCCGCTGCTCCTCGAGGCGCCCGCGCCGCCCGACCACAGCATCTGGCTCCCGAGCGACCGCGCCGAGATCGGCTATGCCCGCGAGTTCATCGAATCCTACGCCGTGCTGTGGGACCGCGTGCCCTCCGCATTGCGACTCCTGCGCGAAGCTCTCGACGAATCCGCACCGCTCATTTCCGAAATCGTCGAGTTGCGAATTCGCATGTTCGATTTCCAGGACCAGCGCTACGAACCCGACTACAAGCCGCTCTGGCAGGAGCTCGTCGCGCAGGACGAAAGACTCACCGCGTAAGGAATTTCGTTCCGTCGGAGGTCCATCAACGCGCCGGAGCATCCGCCGGCGGCAAATCCATATCCGGCTTCGGCAAAGGCGGCTCTGCCAGCGGCGGCATTGGCGCAAAGTCCCGTGACGTTTCCTCGGGCGGCGCCGGAACCGGCTCCGGCAGGGGCGGCGCGGGCGCGAGGTCCATGTTCGCGACGTAGCCGGTCATTCCGTCGGACATCTGCACAAAGCTGTAGCCGAATTCGTGGCGCAGCATTCGCACGCGATCGTCCTTGGGAATTTGCGCCTCGGGTGCGCCGCCCTGCTGAGGTCCGTCGCGATACAACGGCGTGCCGCGAACCGCGACATACTCCGGCGCAAGGTCCGGCGCAAAGGTCGGCCCGGCGCACCCGGCAAGCAGGAACGCTGCGAGAAGGAAAAGTTCAGTGCGTGTTCGCAAGATCGTGAAGATACCAATGTTCGAGTTCGGCCGCGAGCGCGCGGGCGTCGAAACGGGATTGAACAAGCGTGAGCGCTGCCGCCGCGAGCTGCTGTCGCAAGCCGGCGTCCGCCTGCAAACGCGCGAGGGCGGCGCGAAATGCCGCGACATTTTCCGACGGTGCGAGCAGCGCGTTTTCGCCGTTCTTCGCAATTTCGAGCACACCGTCCACCGCCGAAGCGAGCACCGGCACCCCGCTCGCCATCGCCTCGAGCACGGTCATCGGCAGTCCCTCGAAACGTGACGGCAGCGCCATCACATCGAGCGCGTGGTAGATTGCCGCGCGGTCGTTCACCGTGCCCATGAATTTCACGTTCGCGCCCGCGCGGGCACGCAGCATCGCCTCCTCCGGCCCCGAGCCGAAGAGCGCGACAGTCGCGGGCGGCGGCGCGGCATCGAGCAGCAGGCCGAAATTTTTCTGCGGCGTGTGGCGCCCCACTCCGCCAATCACAAAGCCATCCTGCGGCAATCCGAATCGCTCCCGCGCCGCACGGCGCTGCGCGGCGTCGGCAGGTCGAAACTCCGCGAGGTCCACGCTGTTCGGCAGCCACGTGACCACCTCCCGCGGCAGCGCCTCGACATGAAGATTGAATGTCTCGACGGAACGCGACACCGCGAGGACGCGCGTGGAAAGACGGTTCGTGAGCGTGTCCACGAAAACTGCGACATGCGAATTCGCACGGAACGCGTCGTTGCACTGGTCGTGGTGGTAGATGCAGCGCGCTCCGCAGACGGCGGCGATCGGCTTGGCGATCCAGTTCGACGCGAAGAGGTGGCAGTGGACGATGTCGAATTTCCCGCGCCGCAGCAGCGCGGGAAGATTTTTCAAATAGCCGGGAGGCCAGCGATGCGCGGAGAGCGAATGCACCGGCACGCCGAGCGCGCGAAAGGCGGACGCGAACATTCCCTCGCCGTGCATCGCGGCGACTTCGTGATGAAAGCGCGAGGCGTCCGCGTATTTGACGAGGTTCAGCAGCGCCGTCTGCGCGCCGCCGAGATCAAGGCTGTCAATGATGTGAAGAACGCGGACCAAGCTGGATTTTCGGTTGCCAGTTTCGATTCTCGATTTTGCGGTGGAATTCGGAAGCTCGAAAAGCGCACGCTGCCGAAATGACCTCCTCCCCTCTTCGCTGGGGCCTGCTCGGCACAGGCTGGATCGCGGGAAAATTCGCAAAGGCCGTGCTCGAGACGACCACCGGCGTGCTCGCCGCAGCGGGAAGCCGCTCGCTGGAAACCGCAACCGCATTTGCCGCGAAATTCGAAATTCCCCGTGCGCACGGCTCGTATTCCGCGCTGCTTGCCGATCCGGAGGTGGACGCCATCTACATCTCGACGCCGCACTCGATGCACGCGGAGTGGACGATCGCCGCGGCTCGCGCGGGCAAGCACATCCTTTGCGAAAAACCGATCGCGATGAATGCCGTCGAGGCGGAGCAAATGGCCGCGGAGGCGGCGAAGGCGGGCGTGTTTTTGATGGAGGCGTTCATGTATCGCTGTCATCCGTTCGCCGCGACGGCGGTGGAGATCATCCGCTCCGGCCAGCTCGGCGAGGTCGCGTTGATCGAATCGTGCTTCGGTCATCAACTGCCGTTCAATCCCGAGAGCCGCCTGTTCAATCGCAAGCTCGGCGGCGGAGCCATCCTCGATCTCGGCTGCTATCCCGCGTCCATTTCGCGATTGCTCGCCGGCGCCGCGAGCGGGAAGCCGTTTGCGGAACCGGTCGAACTCACGGGCGTCGCGCGGCTCTCACCGGTCACGGGCGTGGATGTGGCGGCGGCCGCGGCGGTGAAATTCGAGAACGGCATTCTCGGCACATGGAGCTGCGCGATGGAAATGGACACGGATTCGTTCGTGCGCGTCAACGGCACACTCGGCTCGCTCAAAATTCCGCGTCCGTGGCATGGCGCGGTCGGGATCGAACTTTCCATGAACGGCCAGCCCCCGGCGACGCTCGACGTGCGCTGCGAACGCTCGGTCTATGCGCTCGAGGCCGACGCCGTGGCGGACGCGATCCGCGATGGCAAACGCGAGTCGCCATTCATGACTGTCGCCGATTCCATCGGCAACATGCGCGCGCTCGATCGCTGGCTCGCAGCGGTCGGCGCGAGCTATGACTAGAATCCCGGATTCGCCGCACGCGGCGCGACTTCCTGCGGCACCGGCGCAGTCGTCTTCACAGGAGTCGGCGTGGAAGCCGGCTCGGCGACCATGCGCGGCATTTCCACGGGCGTGGTGTCCATCACGGTCACGACAGCAATTCCGTCGCCGGCGTCAGCCATCGCGCTGTAGCTGATCTGGCGCTTGATGCGCGAGAAAATCCACTCGCCGTTGAACTTCGCATATTTCGCGTTCCACTCGCCTTTCGTCGCCATGATCGGCACGTCGGATCCGAAGCGCGACGGCGGGCCGTATTTTCCCATGAGGTAGTTGCGGATGCCGTCCCAGCCGCCCGCGCGGGTCAGCGTGTTCACGCCGCGGCCGTTGAAATAACGCAGCTCGATGCGCTTGAGCTTGTTGTCAAAATACCAGCATTTGATTTCCGAGATGGATGGCGTGGCATTGTAAATTTCATACACGTCGTAGCCGCCCAATTTGACCGGGATGTGCTGGACCTGGGAAAACTTCGCGAGCTGGCCGGACGGGCCGCCGATGGTGACGCCATCCACATTGAATGCGAGCACCTCGCGCTCCTCCTTCGTGAGCGTCGGATTGAGCATCGTTTGGCAACCGGCGAATGCCGCCGTGAGGGCGACCAGTAAAAAAAGGCGGGCGGATTTCATCGCGCGTTCCCGATTAGCGGCTCGCATGCCACGCCACAATGGAAAAGCTTCAAAAAGTGATCGCGAATGCCGCTGTTGCAAGGAGATGCGAACACAGCTTGCCTTCGGACGCGACGTAATCGAAAACGAAACGCCCCGCAATGGCCTGAACACCTCCTCCCATTGAAGCCTCTCCTCGTTTCCCTTTTCATCGCAACCGCTCCGCTGGGAATGTTGATCGCCGCTGGAAATCCGGCTTCGATTTTCCTGCAGCCTCTCGTCGAGCAGGCGGACGCGAAGCCCTCTCGCATTTTGAACGAGCGTCCTTTTCAAGCGCGACAAGCCGTGGCGGCGCTCGCGTGGTCCAGTGCAGCCAATGCCCTGTTTGCCGAGTTGGAAGACGAGCATCGCACCCTCGTTTTCGACGCCGCCACCGGAAAACTGCAGCACGAGAGCCAGCTGCAAAAGTTCGCGCTTTCGAATGACGGCAAATGGATCGCGGGATTCCTGCCCCTGGGCGATGAGGCCGCTGAAATGGAATTGGTTGTGGCGGATGCAAAGAGCGGAAAAATCACATGGCGGAAAAATATTCCAAAGGAACACGGCGACATTCGCTTCTCGCCAAACGATCGCCAGCTGGCATTCGCGGCGACTCCCAAAAATCGTCCAACGCTCGTCATTCTCGATTCGCGAACGGGGCGGCAACTCGCCAGCTGGAATCTCGAGGGAAACGCGGGGCAGGCCCTGCAACACGGCCTGGCATTTTTGTCGGAGAAGCTCGTGCTGCTTTCCGACTGGCAGACGCATCAACCCGTCGTGATTGATCTCGGGAGCGGCGCGGATGTGACCGCTGACAACCCGTTCGGCGATTGGAAGGGAATTCAATCCTTCGCTCCCACCAATCTGCCCGCCGCTGCGAATCGAGTCATGAAGACTGACAAATCGGGCTGGGGACTCGGCGTAAGTTTTGCCATCTGGGGCTTTGGCATCGGCGAGTCGCCGAAAATTCTGGCGCAAGGCTCGGTGGACGACTTTGCGAATTTTTTCCACGGCGCATGCTTCACCGCGGACGGACGCGTGGCCGTCGTATTGCGCGGCGCAGAATGCGAAGTTTTCGATCTCGAGGGCGGCGGACAATTTGGAAAAATTCCTGGCGGAGCGACGCTGGGCGCAATCTCAACGGACAACACATCCGTCGCCGTGGCTTGCGGCGCCGGCATCCGCACCAGCGCGATCGACAAAAAATCGCTCGCACGGAATGACATGCAAAGGGGCGGCTACTCCACGGGCCAGTTCGATCTCCAGCCGAACGGAATGCTCCTCGCAGCCTCCGACGGGGATCGCCTGAAAATGTGGGATATTTCCACGGGCAAAGAGGTGCAACCGCCCGCACTGCCCGAGGGATGTTCGCGCCTCTGCGGATTTCGATTTCACCCGAACGGCCAGGATTTTTTCGTCACGAATTCCACGCGCGTGTGGGTCTGCGCACTCGACAAAGACAAAGGCCCCCCGGTCTCCGTGCTGCACTGGGACGACGAGGATGATCACGACATGCGGCTGCATTTCTCGCCGGACGGCCGCGAAATCGCCACCCAGCGCGACGGCAAAAGCTGGTTTTACCGCCCCGACAAAAGCTATCGCGTGCTCGGTGGCAAATTCCGGAAGATCGCGGGCATCGGGGAGTTTGCCCAATCCGATTGGGTGGAGACGTTTGCCTACTCGGAGGACGGCTCCCGCTATGCCGTCTGCGATTTAACGGATCTGCAAACTTACGAATCGAGTTCGGACAAATTGATCAGCTCCGTGAAAATTGACTCGGACGATGTGCTCGGGCTGTCAGGAGATTTGCAGCGGGCGCTCATCAAAAAATCGGAACAAACGGATGCTGTGGTTGTGATTGATCCAGCCACCGGCGAATCGAAACTCACGCTCCCCTGGGACCTGCTCGACAAGCGCTACGGAGCGGTGACACCGACCGAGGCCACATTCGACAAGAGCGGTCATTATCTCGTGGTCGCGTTCGAGAACCCCACGAAGCCCGCTTACGGCCTCGCGCTATTTGACTCCAGCAGCGGTCGCCTGTTGAAGTCCGTAAAAACGCAGCGCGGAGCGATCGAACACATGCTGATGAATACAAAAGAGGCAACGCTTGCGGTTCTCAACGGAGACTCCAGCATTCAATTGTTTCCTTTGCAGGACTGGATCAGCTCCAGCGAGCATCCGTAATCGCACGAGGCAGGCGGCGCGAGGCTCAATGCTTCCGGGCCGTTCCGAATGCCAGCGACGCAAGCCACAGCGGCAGCAAGGCCACCGCAACGATTGCGACGATGTTGGCGATCACGCCCGGAAACATCACGTAGGGCGGCGTGACGTAATCAATCCACCGCCCATCCTCGAGATGAAAGAAAGCGAGCGGCAACGGAAAACAGGCAAAGCGCATTTGCGGCGAGACATGATACTCGAAGCCGAATGTCAACCGGCAGCCGGCCACAATACCGAGTGCCGCCAGCCCTCCAAAGGCCAGCCACCACGCACGGCCCGCATGCACGCGGCGGAGACGCCGGAATGTGCCGACCGCGCACAGGGAACCAAGCGCGAGCAACGCGATGGCAATTAGAAAACCCATTTCAGGCAGGGCATTCCGCACTGCGGGATGCCGTGGCTTCGGGAACCCGCGGCGCGGGTTCCCCTCCCAAAGCTGGGAGGAATATGCTTCCGCATGTCCCATTCTTTCTTCGCCCTTTCACTATCTTCTCTCTCGAAGTTCAGAACAGTCTTTAGGCGTTTCATGCTGTGGATTCGATGGCTTCGCGAACTTCGGCCAGCAGCTTCGTCACCTCGGCGTAGGAATCGTAGTCTTTGCGCTCCATCGAGAGCGTCTCGATGGGCACGTAGCCGCGATAGCCGGACTTCCGGATGATGCGCACCAGCCGCTTCACATCGGTGCGGGGCGAGTCGGTGCTGCTGCCCAGCGTTTCCTTGATCTGCCAGTTCACCGCGTAGGGCGCGGCCATGGCGATGTCGGCATACGGATCGTCGGAAATGTATCGGCCGGTGTCCACGAGCGCGGCGCACCATTCGGAATCCACAAGCTTGAGCAGGCTGAGATGCTGTTCGCCCGTGCTGATGAAGTCGCCGTGATTTTGCACCGCCACGATGACGCCGAATTTCTTCGCGTAGTCAGCGCACTCGCGCAGCGCATCTGCCACCCGGGCTTCGACGGTCTTGCGATCGGCGTTACCCGAGGCCTCGTGCCAGTTTTTGAACGGCGGCTGCGAATCCGCAAAGGCCCGGATCGTGGGCGCGCCGAGCTTCGCAGCGACTTCGATCCATGTCTTGATGAGCCGCACGCCCTGTTTGCGAATGGCCTTGTCGGCGGCGGTGAAATCGTTGCGTACGCCGGTGCCGCTGATGGCCAGCCCGCAGTCGAACGCGTGGCGCTTGAGCTTGATGAGGTATTTATCGTCCGGCGCCTTCGGATAGCCGGAGAAAAAATAGCCGGTGAGATCCACCGCGTCGCTGCCCTGCTTCGCGCAAAAATCGCAGACGCCGAAAAGATCAATGCCCGTGCCCGGATCCTTCGCGTTCGCCATGAGCAGCTCGAAGAACGAGTAGGCGTTCACCGACGTTTTCAAATTCGCGCCGGCGATCCGCGGGATCGGTTCGAACGCGGCGGCAGCACGGCTGGCGGGCAGCGCGGTCGCCGCGGCGAGCAGGGCGGCGCGCTTGAGGAAGTCTCGTCGGTTCGGGAGGGGAGTCATGATGTGTATCCGTGACCGCCGCGGAAGCGCATGACAGCTCCGCGGCGAGAAAAGCGGCCTACGCGATCGTCACGTCCTTGCAGAGATAGACGTCCTGGATCGTGTTCAGCAATTTCACGCCGTCGGGCATCGGGCGCTGGAAGGATTTGCGACCGGAGATGAGGCCGGTGCCGCCGGCGCGCTTGTTCACGACCGCGGTGAAAACGGCGTCCTCGAAATCGTGCTTGCCCGAGGCGCCGCCTGAATTGATCAGCCCCGCGCGGCCCATGTAGCAATTCGCGACCTGGTAGCGGCAGAGATCAATCGGGTGGTCGGTCGTGAGCTGCGTGTAGATGCGTTCGTCGAGTTTGCCGTAGCTCGAGCTGCCGGTGTTCAACGCGTGGTAGCCGCCGTTGTTCTCGGGAAGCTTCTGCTTGATGATGTCGGCGCCGATTGTCACGCCGAGGTGATTCGCCTGGCCGGTGAGGTCCGCGGAAAGGTGGTAGTCCTTGTCCTTTTTGAACGCGTCGTTGCGCAGGTAGCACCACAGCACCGTCGCCATTCCGAGTTCGTGCGCGTGCGCGAAGCAGTCGGCGATCTCGATGATCTCGCGATGCGCATCGTCGCTGCCGAAATAGACAGTCGCACCGACCGCGGCCGCGCCCATGTCGTAGGCCTGCTGCACCGTGCCGAAAAGAATTTCCTTCGCGGAATTCGGATAGGTGAGCAGCTCGTTGTGGTTGATTTTGACGAGAAACGGAATCTTGTGCGCGTATTTGCGGGCGCACATGCCGAGCACGCCGAATGTCGAGGCCACGGCGTTGCAGCCGCCCTCGATGGCGAGCTTGATGATGTTTTCCGGGTCGAAATAAATCGGGTTCGCCGCGAAGCTCGCGCCGGCGGAGTGCTCGATGCCCTGGTCCACGGGCAGGATCGAGAGGTAGCCGGTGCCGGCGAGGCGGCCAGTGTTGTGAATCCAATTGAGATTGTTAAGAACGCGCTGGTTGCGGTCGCTGGGAGCGAAGATGCGGTCCACGAAATCCGGCCCGGGCAGATGCAGCAGGTCGGTGGAGATGGTCTTGCACTCGTGCTGGAGCAGCGAGTCGGCCTTGTCGCCGAGGAGAGAAACGATGGAGTCTATCATGGCGGAAAATATTTTCCCAAAGAGGACACCTCCCGCTCCTGGCTGTAAAGGGCTTTCGTGGGCGTGCGGCGATTGCGGCGAAATCGTCAAAACCCACGCTGCCGGCTTGCGCCGGGGCCGCCGCGCATGTAGGCGCTGTCATGGCTTGACGTTCACGAGGCCGCTCAACACCCCCACCGGAAAAAACGAAACGTCATGAGAATGTTCACCTTCAGCGGCATCGAGCCGAGCTTCTTCAAATTGAACGACGGAAGCGGCCTGCGCGATTTCGCGAATTCCGTGAAGACCGCGCTGGCACCGGCCGCGTGCAAATACGACGGCGATCCGAAGACCGATCACTTCGTGAGCAACGTGAATTTCAAGACGCTGCTCAGCAATGCGGAGGGAGTCGTCAGCTTGAGCGGCAGTCCGGTGTTGAATGCGGAGTCCGCCGCCTTCGCTCCCAAATATGGAGCCATGGTTCTCGACGAACTCAATGCCCCGGGCGCGGATGCCGACGAAATCCTCGTGCTCGCCCACAGCCAGGGCACCAGCAACTTTTCCTACACATGGCGATGGCTGCTCGAGAATCATCGTGACGAAATCACCAGCCGCGTGACGCGCGTCGCGATGTTCGATCCCAAGGTCGGTACCGCGTATGTGGATTGGCTCATGCGCGCCGACAACGGCCAGAACTTTCTCGAGTTCCTTTTTTTCCAAAGCGAACTGGACCCGCTCGACAACCAGACGCTCGGCCGCGAGACGAAGTTCATTGATAATTACGACATCGGCGACCACCTCTGGGTGCGCGGACTGGATCACGGAAGCATCGTGAGCTGGAAGGCGATGAACAAAACGCCCGGCATGCTCACGCGTCCGAAATATTTGAAATTCCGTGCGGCTCGACACCGCGTGATGGTGCACGCCGACATCGCCACGAGCCCGTCGCGGCGCCAGGGCACGAACCTCGGGCTCGCCCTGCGCGGCTTCGTGAGCGGCTATTCGATGATCAATGACTCGCCATCGGTGCCGCTGCTGGGATTCCTCAGGGGCCGCCTGCCGAAAAAATTCGAATCGAAAGCAGACGATACGTAGCCCCGGCGGGAATTGGCTCGCTGCACATCGGCTCCGCGGAGTGACTTTTGCCCGCGCCGTCTGGTGCGTCCGTATTCGTGAAGTGGAAATGGCATGAGAGTAGGGAATATACCCTAGACAAATCACTGGCGTTGCATGGATTTGCAACTACCGTGCCTCCGGTGAAGGTGCACAGTGCGAGAGAAAAATTGAGGATACTCGTGGTTGAGGATCATGCCGATACACGCGCAATATTGAAGGCGATCCTGGAATCCATGGGCCATCGCGTGAAAGCGGTGGCCACACTCAGGGAAGGGCGTAATTGCCTGCGGGCGGCGGAAATCGATGTCGTGTTTTCGGATATCGTGCTCCCGGACGGAATGGGTTGGGATTTGCTCAATGGGTTCGCGTTCCCGCCTCATTTTTTTGCAGTGGCAATGAGCGGTCATGTGGATTCCTACTATGATGAGATCAAGCAGGCCGGGTTTTGCTGTCGAATCGACAAGCCAATCTCCCGGCAGGATATCGTCGCATCCCTCAGCCGCTGTTTTGCTCCGCCTGTCCAGGCTCTCTGAGTATCTGCGTATGACGCCGAACTGAGCAGTCTCTGACGGGATTGACTTTCATCTCCGCGGTATGGCCTTCGGCTCATTGTATTTTGCGCTTCACGCATTGCGGTCGAACCGAGGTTCGAATTCGCCTACGGCGATCGCCAATTGAAAATTGGCGACCCTAACGGGATTCGAACC
>JBOHXO010000150.1:0-6812 GCA_050737475.1 Chthoniobacterales bacterium | reverse complement strand
GCCCAAAACTGCGCACTCGCCGTGGACGAAATTTTGAAAACGAACTCGCTCGCCGCGCCGCCGCGTCAGCTCGGCAGCCTCGAAGTCGCGCTCACCGATGCGACGGAGGGCTTTCTGCGCGTGGCCGAGGAAGCGCTGGAACTCGAAATCGGCGACGTGCAACTCCGCGCCGTGCAGTCCGGCGAGTAATTTTCGCTACACGAAAACCGGCGTCTGCTTCCGCACGGGATGCCGCTCCGTGAGGCTTTCCACCAGCCTTCGCCAGCTTTCGCTGCCCTTGAGCACCTCGATCTCGACACGCAAATAATACATTGGCAACGCCGGATTCAGAATGCGCGGGATGCGCACGGCGTCTTTTTCGGTGGTGAGGATTGCGTCAACATTGCGGCGCGCGCAGCGATTGATGAAGCCTTCGATTTCCTTTTCCGTATAGCGGTGGTGATCGGTGTAGGTTTTCGAAATCTCGATCTTCGCGCCAAGCGTCCTCAACGCCCTCTCGAAACTCTCCGGCGCCGCGATGCCGCACAACGCGCCGACCTTCAGCCCGCCGAGAAAATCGAGCGGCTTCACCTCGCCAGTGAGAACGTTGCGCAGGTGCCGGGCGAGGTGCGTCGTCTCGATGATCTCCGCGGTGCGGTTGTATTTGCGGATGCGGGCGATTAAGGCGGCGTTGTCCGAGCCGGGCACGCATTTCGTAAGCAAAATGTGCGTCGCACGTCGTAGATTCGCCGGCGGTTCGCGCAATGTCCCGCGCGGCAGCATGTGCTCGTTGCCAAAGGGAGCCTGACTGTCAATGAGCGTGACTTCGAGGCGATGGTCCAGCCGCACGTATTGGAAGCCGTCGTCGAGAAGCAGGGTATTGACCCCAAATTGCTCGATGGCATACAGACCGCTCTTCACACGATCCCGATCCACCAGCACGACGACCCCGCGGAGATTATTCGCCAGCATGAACGGCTCGTCGCCGGCGGTCCGGGAGTCCAGCAATAAGGATTGTCCATCGCTGACGACACGCGGATTGAAAATCGCTTTCTTGCGTAACAATTTATCCATTATCCTTGTTATCAATGGCTTTGGAACGCTCTTATACCCGCGTGACAGGATGGCGACCTTGCGCCCCCCTGCCGTCAATTCGCGGGCCAACAACTCCACTACGGGCGTCTTTCCCGTGCCGCCCACGGTGATATTGCCGACACTTACCACCGGGCAGCCGAGCGTGCGTTCGCGATAGATTCGCTTTCGATAAAGCGCCAGACGGGCCTCGACGATCCCCCGATAGGCATGGGAAAGGGCATAGAGAACCCAGCGCAGGATGTCGGCACGGCGTCCGTAACGGCGCTCCAGAATGACGTCAATGGCGAACGTCTCGATGCCTTCCAGCCAGCGTCGCATGCCAATCAGCCTCCGGAAACGACCACGCCGCGGTTGTCGGCCGTGGCGGTGAGAATTGTCGCATCACCCGAACCGAATGCCTTTTTCATCGCGGCGGCGACCTTCGCGGCATCCCCAAGCGTAATGCAGGCAATGGTCGAGCCCGAACCGCTCAGCCATCCGCCGAGGGCTCCGGCTTTCACACCGGCGGCGATAACCTTGTCGAGGCCGGGCACGAGCGGGGCACGATAGGGCTGGTGAAGAAAATCCTCAAAGCAGCCGGGCAGGGATTTGTAATTCGCGCTGGCGAAGGCCGCGGCGATTGCAGCGGAGTTGGCCGCGCTGCGGACGGCGTCCTTGTAGGGAAGCTGTTTCGGCAGCACGCGGCGCGCATCGGCGGTGCGGACTTCGTAGCCGGGAATGAGCAATGCGAACTTCAATTTCGACGCGACGCGGAAACGCTGATACGAGCCGTCCGGGCGCGCGACGGTGAAGCCGCCGAAGGCCGCGGGCGCGGCGTTGTCGGGATGGCCTTCGAGTTTTGCGCAGAGGCGGTAGAGCGATTCGTTGTCGAGCGGCGAACCGGCGAGGCGGTTCAAGCCGTGCAGCAATCCGAGCCGAACAGTCACGCTGCTGCCGAGTCCGCGCGAACGCGGCACGTCACCACGAATGCTCCATTCGAATTCGAACGCCTTCTTTTTCGCCGCCGCAAAAAAAGCCGCCGCTGCTTCGTCGGCCATCGCATCGGGGGCGACCTTCGCGGTGCGGCGCACGGTTACGGTATTGTAAAGTCGCAGCGCGACGCCAAGCGCATCGAACCCCGGGCCGAGATTGGCCGAGGTCGCCGGCACACACACGCGAACGGAATCCTTCATTCGCAATGTGTGTAGCGCGGGCTGCGGGAGGCCGGAAGCATTTAACGGTTTGACCGCAGTTGGGAATGTCGCTTTATTTGCCCCTCTCCAACGAGGCACCAGGTGAGGTGGCTGAGTGGTCGAAAGCAGCGCTTTGCTAAAGCGCCGTAGTCCAAAAGGCTACCGGGGGTTCGAATCCCCCCCTCACCGCCATCGCGACTTTTAAGATCGCAATTTCTCTGTAGAGCGTCTATTTATCAGCCTGTGAAGGCGGCTGTGCAACCCAAGGGTGCTACACCAAAGACGTTCACGGACGTGCCTCGGCATAATGCGTCAATATTGAAGGACCATCCTTTTTCCTGCCTCTTCTTGACAAGCTCATCCCCCGCGGAATGATCGGTCCCCATGATTTCCCTCCACGCATCCCGTGCCTTGATTTGCGGTCTGATCCTCGCGTTGGGGGGTGGGGAGGGAAGGGCGATCGAGCCAGCCGACTCCTCGCGCGATGTGAAAGTCGGCGTCCTCGTTTCGTTGTCGGGATCGTGGTCGTCCCTCGGGAAAAACACGGTCGCGGCGCTCAGGGTCGCTGCCGATGATCTCGGGAGCAAATCGCCGTATCGGTTTCAGTTCCTTGTTCGAGATACGAAGCTCGACCCCGCCCGCGCGCTTGCGGCCATCAAGGGACTTTACCGCCGCGGCGTGAGGATTGTCATCGGACCGCAGTCCAGCGCGGAAGTCGCGATGATCAAGCCCTTCGCCGATGCTCACAAGATGCTCGTGATCAGTCAGGGGAGCACCGCGTCCTCGCTCGCGATTCCCGGGGACAACATCTTCCGCTTCTGCCCGAACGACACGCGCGAGGCGCCCGCCGTGGTCGCACTGATGCGGCGCGATGGCATTCGCGCCATCGTCCCGCTGTGGAGAAACGATAGGGGGAACAATGGGCTTCGCGACTCGGTCAAGGGGGTGTTCGAAGCAGTCGGCGGAACGGTCGCTCAGGGCTATCGCTACGAGACCACGACGACCGATTTTTCCACGGCAACGAGCGACGTTTCCCAGCAGATCGACGCGCTGGTTACCGGTGGCACGCCGCAGTCGGAAATCGCGGTCTACTGCGCGGCATTCGACGAAGTCGTTGATGTGTTCCATAGCGCGCAAGGCCTGCCCACTCTCGCCGGCACAGCCTGGTATGGCAGCGACGGCGTGGCGCAGTCCACCGCACTGGTCGGGGATGCTCCAGCCGCCGCGTTTGCCGCAGGTGCCGGCTATCCGAACCCGATCTTCGGGCTCAAGGATTCGCTGGCGCCGAAATGGAGGCCGGTTTCCAATGCGATTCGGAAGCGGACGGGCATCGTGCCGGACGCATTTGCGCTGTCGGCATACGATGCGCTTTTCGTTGCGCGTGACGCATTGCGAAAGACGAAGGGCGGTCGGAATTTCCCAAAATTCAAGGCAGCTTTCCTGCAGCAATCCCGTCGTTTCTCGGGCGTGACGGGCTCCACGGCCCTGGATGCCGCCGGTGATCGCCGAAGCAGCGATTTCGATTTCTGGGCGGTGCGATCCGTGAACGGAAGCTACGTCTGGGTGCGCACCGGAACCTATCACGACGGCGTCCTGACGGTGTTCTGAGCAAAGCCGACGGCTGCTCCTTCGACGAGTCGCCAGAGCGGACGATGCTGGGCGAGTTTTTTTGCATCGCCGCGAGCGAGGTTTTCTGCGAGAAGGCGCGCGCGCTCAGGGAACCATGGAAAAGATCGCCGATTACGTCACTTTCCTCACAGGAAAAAAGCCGGACAAGTCCACCATTGCATGGCCGCCGGATGCTTTTGCGATCGCCGCCTCGCTGCTGGATCGAAGCGGAGCCTACCTCGACATCGTGCAAAAGTGGCCGCGAAAACCCGGCAAGCAATCGTGGGCCGAAACTATCAGGCTGATCGGCGAGGATTGGCGCGACGGCGCGGCGGGACGCAGGATGCGAGTTCCCACAGAAATCGAGAGCGCTTGGGGAATCGTGCTGCGGCATGGCCACCGGGCAGTGGAAAAATTGAGGGGAGAGAGTCGAACCGCGATCTCATTGCGCGGCGCGTTGATGAACATCCTCGCCGCAGCCGATGAAGCCTGCGTCGGCGTCGGAATTCCGCTTCCGGAGGACTCGGATTTCGCGGACGCGTTCCACATAAAAACGCTTGAGATGCTCGCGGAAAAGAAGAGCCGCAGGCAGCCGACCACGCTTTGCAGGAAGATTACGCCGGCGAAATTAAGCGTGCTGCCGAAGATGCACACTCCGCAAAGCGGAATCACGATTCGCTCGTTTTCCCATCATCTGGCGCTCCTGCAAGTCCCGGAGGTCTGCTGCGAATGGACCGGCATCGATCCCTACAACTACAAGGACTACAAGGAATCGTATTCGCTGAACATCCTCGTGGCTCCCTGGCCGCTTTTGATCGAGCCATCCTATTTCTCCCCGGCGAATCCCGTAACGGGCGGACTGACGGAAATGGACGGAGAGCGGCATGGCTTCTTTCACTACAAAGTTCGCGGCGGCAGCAAATTCCCCCACAAACTCCTGCAGGCCCTTATCGAGACAGCCACGGCCAAGGTGGGAGATGTGGATATGATCGTTTTTCCCGAGCTTTCGCTGGTCAAGGAAGACATCGGACACATCGCCGCCGTCATTGGCAAATGCGATCCACAGCCAATTTTCATTGGCGGACTGTGCCTCGAAAGCGATGAGAATGGCGGCGCGTGCGAAAACACATGCCTGAGCATTATCCCACTGGCCGCGGATGGCTCCGCTTACGCGCCGTTGCAGCACAAGCACCATCGCTGGGTCCTCGACGGCTCGCAGGTCCGGCAATACGGCCTCGGCTCCATTTTGGATCCCACGATGCGGTGGTGGGAGCACAGCATGCTTCCTCAAAGGCGTCTCCACTTTACCTGCACTCAGACATGGCTGACCTTTTGTCCTCTCGTCTGTGAAGACCTGGCCCGACCGGACCCGATCGGCAATATTATCCGGGCCGTCGGCCCCAATCTGGTCATCGCCCTGCTGATGGATGGCCCCCAGCTCGCGAGCCGATGGCCTGGCCGCTATGGAACCGTGCTCGCCGACGATCCGGGGTCGTCCGTTTTGACGGTTTCTCCGCTGGGAATGGTCAAGCTGTCGCGCCCGCCCGGCCGGCCGCCATCCAGCGTGATTGCCCTGTGGAAGGACGCGATCTCCGGCGGACCGGTGGAAATTGACCTGCCCAACGATCATCACGGCGTGCTTCTGTGCCTGAGCCGTGAATGGCGGTCCGAATTCACCGCCGACGGCCGCGGGGACGAAAATTCGACGGGGTATCTTACCCTGTCCGGGATACATCCAATAAAAGTGGACAAAGCGAACGAACTGATGGAATGATTCAAGGCATGACTGAACTGACCGGCACCTATGGTGGACTCAAGTTTGTGACCGGTGGAGAGGCATTCCGTCAGGCAGTAAGCGCCTATCTCAAGGGCGAATTTGGCAAGGGCAGGAAGCCGGCACCCGCTCCTCGCAAGGGAAAGACGGCGCCTCGCGCCGCAAGGAAAAAGTAATCCCGGTTCTCCGGTATTTGCGGTCTTTGAAAACGCGCCGTGTCGCGCGTGGAGCTTTTTTAAAAAGGGCGCCCGGGTCCTCTCGCGCAATGCGGTCAAATAATACCGCGCGCTCTATAAACTTCATTGGCTCGATCAACCGCCTCCATTCCCATTTTGGAAATGAAGCGGAGGATGGACTCAAACTTGATCGAAAGATCAACGTAATCATGCCATCGAATCCGTGAAATCTCAGCCACGACTGCGGTTGTGTCGTGGTCCTTGTGAGCCGTAAGCGCATCACGAATGCGTTTGAGCTTCGCTTCGTGAGCTGTGCGAAAATTCGCGATTCGCTGCCGCGATTCTTTCCAGTCCTGCTCGATGAATTTCATAATTCCCAAATTCGTGCAGGCGTCTTTGAACGGCTTTCCAAGTAGCGAAGGAATGTCATCACACGCCTCCAGAAGCATCATTGCCAACGTCCGCGCAGCTAGTCGCGTTGCCCAACGATCTTCGCTGATAAAGACCAAATATCCTGCTGCGCAAAGATCGTGCGCTACAAGGTTAACGTGGAAGTTTGCATTCCAGATTGCTTCCGCATCGGGCTGTTTCTTCGTTCTGACACCGTCCATTGTGTTTAAGAACTCGAACATACACCGCAGAATTTCGGTGCTCTTCTTATGGTGGCGGCGGTCAAAATCTTCGCGCTCGTGCGGTTCGACCATCGAGGCAATCTTGCTCTCTAACTTTTCCCAAGGGGGTAAATTGCTCACGGCTTCACACTCCTTTTCTTGAATCCAAAAGAGCCTGCCGCTGCGGGTAATACATTTGAAAAAAATCCTCCCGTGTCATTGCACTAACAAGCCCCGGAATATCGGGCGGAACATTAAGCAGAAAATCGTGAACTCCTTTTTCAGTGAGCACGTTCGGGTGCCGGAATCCGTAGAAAATAATGAAGGCATCTTCGAGCGCCTCATCTCGTTTATCGAGCAACTCCAGTCCAAAAATTGAACCGGCAATATACATCTC
>JBOHXO010000149.1:0-4393 GCA_050737475.1 Chthoniobacterales bacterium | reverse complement strand
TCCATGACCTTCGTCCACGTCCCGCTTCCGCCGGGCGGCGCGGCACGCAAATCGCTGTGGCCAATGGCAAATACGGCCGTCGCAACGATGACGAGGCGGCGCAGAATCGGCATGAGGCCCGAAAATTGCGGGTGGAGGTGCATTTGGGGGATCACACCGCATTAACCCGGTAATTTGCGCCCGTCAATGGCTGGTCATGCGCGCAATTCCTGCGCCGGGAAGGCTTAAGGGCTGAATCGGTATTCCAAAGCTAACCATGGAGGACATGGAGAGCATGGAGAGTTCTAAAAGGAAAACCGGAATGGATATCCCTTCATGACCTTCATGCTCTTCACGGTAAATCCTTAGGAACTGCTTTTTCTACCATGAAGCGCATGAAGGACATGAAGAAGGGAGAGGCTCCGGAGGCTATTCCACCATGCTCTCCATGTCCCTCCATGGTAAATCATTCCCTCTTCACCGGAGGAGTTCCGTCCGCAAGGGAAACGGCTGAATGTCGCTTCAGCCTAGGGAGTATTCGCGAGCGCGGCGGTTTCCTTGCACGCGCCATTTTCGGGGTTGGTCTCGACGATGTAGGCGGCGCGGAATTCGGAGCCCTCGACGATTCGCCCATCGGGATCGACCGTCACGCTGACGCGCAGAAACTGGCTCACATCGCCGTCCGCGCCGCGCAGCACCACCGGGCCGGCAGCGTGCGCGATGGAAGTTTCCTCGTCGAACTCCAGCAGCTCGATGTCGAAGGATGCAACGGGCACGCGGGGGCGTTTGGGTTGCGTGGGATCGTAGATTCCGAGGTTCGCCCTGGTCAGGACATAATCGCGGATTTCGCGCTCAGCGGTGTCTTCAAATGCAGGTGACATGGACGCAGCGATTTCAACCGCGCTGCGGGGAAGATCAAGGGATTTCGAGAATCAACCACCGGCCCACTGAGGCTTCGATTCCAAATGGAACAGTCGCTCACCGGCCTTCGGCACAAGCAGCACGCCTTCGTCCTCGCGATTTGCGTAGTCGTTCGGGTTGATCGTCGCGGGATCGCGATAGCCGAGGTTGATCTGGCGGCAAACGTCGGGAGGAATTTGCGAAGCGAGCGTGACCATCACGCGGCGCTGCTCGATGCCATTTTCGTAAGTGCCGATGCCATGAACGTGCGTCGAATGAGCGAGCACGCCCCATGGGTAGTCCTTGAAGCGGTCCCATTGCTTGAGGAAGTAGTCGCGGCAATGGTAGCCGATTTCGCGAATGAGGCGTCCATGCACCTCGGAGACTTCCTTGAGGTGCGGTGCGTAGATGATGAGCTCGCCGCCGTCCGCGACCACGGGCTCGAGTTTATACATGCACTTTCCCGCGACCCACAGCTCGTCATACATCGGCGGGGCGCACGAGAGGACGGTGTGGAAGGCGCGCGGCTTATACGTGATGTGAATTTGCGAGGAGAGCTCGCTGGCGTCGTTCCAGGCGTCCTCGGGCGTTCCTGCGAAAAGTCCGGCGAAGCGGTCACCGTCCACCACCGCCGCCATGCAAAGCCGTTCCTGGCGGATGAGCGATGCGGCACGGTCCACGACCTTGCGCACCGGCGTCCACTTGTTGCCGATGATCATCGGATTCGTGACGACCGCGCCGAGCCAGTGGAAAAAATTCAAAATTTCCGGCCCGCCGATGCCCGGGAAAAAGTATTTGTTGCCGCCGGAGAAGCCGACCACCTCGTGCGGAAACACCGGGCCGATGACGATGAGCGTGTCGTAGTTTTCGATGAGCCGGTTGATCTGCACCGACACGTCCATTGCGAACAATCCATTCGTCAGCGCGCCGATCTCGGCCGCGGGAATCACTCCGATCTGCTCCAGCGTTTCCGGCTGGTCCCAAGTGTGATTGAAGACACGCACGTTCCCATATTGGCCGTGCAACTCCTCCTCTGTGATTTCCAGTCGCTGGCAAATCGCGGCCTCGCTCATCGGCGGATGCGTGCCGAGCGCGACGACCACGTCGAGCGCCGCGGCCGATTCGGAAAGCCAGTAATGCAATCCCTTGAACAATGTGCCGATTGGCGCCGTGCGCGTGTTGTCCGGCACGATGAGCAGAATTCGCTTCCCAGTGAAATTTCGCGAAGTGACGAAGCCGCCGACCACGCCGGCGATCTGCTCCGGCGCCAGCGATTCGTCGCCGCTGGCATGCGCTTTATGAATAACGCTCACGATTAGATGGTCTGCGAGAGAAAGCCGCCGTCAACACGGATGTCGGCGCCGGTCACGAATCCGCTCGCTTTCGACGATGCGAGGAACAGCAGCGCACCCCAGAGTTCGTGCGGCTCGCCGAAGCGCGCCATGGGCGTGTGATTGAAAAACGCGCGCGTGCGATCGGTGGGCGTGCCGTCCTCGTTGAAAAGAAGTTTTCGATTTTGCTCCGCGGGAAAAACGCCGGGCGTGATGGAATTCACGCGCACGTTCGAGGGCGCCCATTCGCGCGCGAGAAATTTCGTGAGGTTGAGCACGGCGGCCTTTGCGGCGGAGTAGGCGATGACGCGGGAGAGGGGAATGTGCGCGGAAATGCTGGCGATATTGATGATGCTTCCGTCACCGCGCTGCTTCATCGCCGGGCCGAATTCCTGGCACGGCAGCAGCGCGCCGCCGACGAGGTTGAGATCGAAATTCTCGCGCCACGCCTCCGGGGTGAGCGCCTCGACGGGTTGCTCCACCGTGACAATCGCCTTCGGGTCGTTGCCGCCCGCCGCGTTGACGAGAATGCCCGCCACGCCGGATTGTTTTTCGATTTCGCCGCGCGCGGCGGCGAGGCTCGATTTCGACACGGCATCCACCTCGACGAAGAACGCCGCGCCGCCGGATTTCGCAATGCGCGCCACGCAGGCATCGCCGCGTTCCTTCGAGCGTCCGCATACCGCGACCGTCGCGCCGGCTGCGGCGAGAGCCTCGGCCATCGAGCCGCCGAGGACGCCCGTTGCACCGATGACGACGGCGGTTTCGCCTTTGAGTGAAAATAAATCCATCGCGGGAGCAAACCGGCAAAATCCCCGCTGCGCAACTCCGCAAAGCGCGTGTTCGCAACTAACCGTTCACCAGTCAAATGGCTTGCGTCGTTCTCTGTAACTATGGAACGACTCCACGTTTCCTTCATGCCAGAGTCATTTATCCACCCGGATTTTCTGCTTTCGACGTCGCTTGCGCGCCGGCTCTATCACGACGTCGCCGCGCCGCTGCCCATCATTGATTATCACACGCATCTATCTCCGGCGGATATCGCTACCAACAGACGGTTCGAAAATCTTTTCGAAATCTGGCTCGAGGGCGACCACTACAAATGGCGGGCGATGCGCGCGAATGGAATCGCCGAGCGCCTCATCACCGGCGACGCGTCTCCGCGCGAAAAGTTCGACGCATGGGCCGCAACCGTGCCGATGACGCTGCGCAATCCGCTCTACCACTGGACGCATCTCGAGCTCGCGCGCCACTTCGACATCCACGAATTGCTGGACGAGACGACCGCCGATTCCATCTGGGAGCGCGCCAACGCAAAACTTCCCGGCCTCACGCCGCAGGATATTTTCCAAAAGATGAACGTCGAGGTCGTGTGCTCGACGGACGATCCGACTGATTCACTGGAGCATCACGCCGCGTGCCGGGGATTGAAGACGCGCGTGCTGCCGACGTTTCGTCCGGACAGGGGCCTTGCGATCGAGGCCGGCGACGCATGGAACGCGTGGGTGGACGCGCTGACGAAATGCAGCGGTTCGAGCGTTGCCGATTTCGACGGCTTTCTCGCGGCGCTGAAATCCCGCCACGATTTCTTCCACGAAATGGGGGCGCGACTTTCCGATCATGGCTTGAGCTGGTGCCCGGCGGAGGAGGCGACCGACGCGGAACTGAAGGAAATTTTTGCGAAGGCCCGCGCGGGCGGAGCCGTCACGCCGAAGGAAGCGGAGAAATTCGCGGCGCGCGTGCTCGTCGAGGTGGGGCGTTGGAACGCGGAAAAAGACTGGACGATGCAGCTCCACGTCGGTGCATTGCGCAATACGAACTCCCGGAAGTTCGGCATGCTCGGTCGCGACGCCGGCTTCGACTCGATCGGCGACTGGCGGCATGCCGAGCGGCTGCGCTGGCTGCTCGACACGCTCGATCGAGATGATGCATTGCCGCGCACGATCCTCTACAATGTGAACCCGACGGACAATTATGTCTTCGGCACGATGATCGGAAATTTTCAGGACGGCAAAATCGCCGGCAAAATCCAGCTCGGCTCCGGCTGGTGGTTCCTCGATCAAAGGGAAGGCATCGAATGGCAGATCAACGCGCTGTCGAATCTTGGCCTGCTCAGCCGCTTCGTCGGCATGCTCACGGATTCGCGTTCGTTCCTTTCGTATCCGCGCCACGAATATTTCCGC
>JBOHXO010000148.1:0-5712 GCA_050737475.1 Chthoniobacterales bacterium | reverse complement strand
GGTCGGCAATGATCGCCTGGCGGAATTTTTCGATCTGCTCCTTGGTGGCGTGCGGGCCGATGAGCATGCCGTAGCCGCCGCTTTCGTTGGCGGACTTCACAACGAGGTTCGCGAGATTATCGAGCACGTATTTGCGGTCGGCATCGACGGAGGTGAGAAACGTGTCCACGTTCGGCAGGATCGGGTCCTCGCCGAGGTAGAATTTGATCATTGCCGGCACGTAGTAATAGGTGACCTTGTCGTCGGCGACGCCGGTGCCGATGGAATTTGCGAGCGCGACGTTGCCGGCGCGGTAGGCGTCCACGAGGCCGGGCACGCCGAGCACGGAGTCCTTGCGGAACACGAGCGGGTCGAGGAAGTCGTCGTCAATGCGGCGGTAGATCACGTCCACCTGCTTGAGCCCCTTCGTCGTCTTCATGTAGACGCGCTGGTTTTGCACGACGAGGTCCGCGCCGGTGACGATCTCGATGCCCATTTCGCGGGCCAGGAACGAGTGTTCGAAATATGCGGAGTTGTAGATGCCGGGTGTGAGCACCGCGCAGGTCGGGTCGGGCTTGTCGTTCGGCGCGATGTGGCGCAGCACGGAGAGCAATTCCTGCGGATAGCGGTCCACCGGGCGTACCGGATAACGGTTGAACAGCCGCGGAAAAACACGCTTCATCGCCTGGCGGTTTTCCAGCACGTAGGAGACGCCGGACGGGCAGCGGCCGTTGTCCTCGAGCACGAGATATTCGCCCTTGCCGTCGCGGATGAGGTCCGTGCCGCAGACGTGGATGTAAATATTCTTCGGCACGTCGAAGCCCATGAACTCGGGCCGGAAATGCTTCGCGGTCGTCACGATTTCCGCGGGAATGATGCCTTCCTTGAGGATGCGCTGCTCGTGATAGACGTCGTGCAGGAACATGTTCAGCGCCGTGAGACGCTGCGCGAGGCCGTGCTCGATGTGGGCCCATTCATCGGCCGGCACGATGCGCGGAATCAGGTCGAAAGGGAAAATCCGCTCGGTGCCCTCGTCGCCGCTATAGACAGTGAACGTGATGCCCTGGCTGAGGTAGGAACTTGCGGCCATGCCGGTCTTGCGCTCGAATTCCGCCGGCTCCATGTCGGCGAACCGCTCCAGCAATTTTGCATAATGGGGGCGCACCTTGCCTGCCGGGTCGAACATCTCGTCGAAAAAACCGCCGACCTCGTAATCGGTAAACATCCCCTGCATTGGTAGCTGGAAAAGTGCCAAGCGCTCAGGGGTTTGCAAGATTGAAAGAGAAAGTGGGAATGTTGTTGAACCATGGAGGGCATGGAGAACATGGAGGAATGGCGAAGGGAACGGCGAAACCTGCACGCATTTCCTCCTCTCCATGTTCTCCATGGTCGGAATTGCCATCGCTCGTCCTTTGCGCGTCGTGAGCGAAATGCTATTGGATGGGCATATGGCCAAAGGGACAATCAAATCCGTGCTGCCCGCGGGGCGGCACGCGCTCATCGGAGTCATTCACCTCAAGCCGCTTCCGGGTTCACCGCACTGGGGCGGGAATTTCGACGCGATCGTGAAATCCGCCGTCGCGGACGCGAAGGCTTTCGAACGCGGCGGCGCGGATGTGCTTTGCGTGGAGAATTTCGGCGACGTGCCGTTTACGAAATCGGCCGTCGCGCCCGAGACCGTCGCCGCGATGGCCGTGGCCGGCGCCGCCGTGCGAGCCGCGGTGAAAATCCCCATCGGCTTCAACGTCCTGCGCAACGACGCCCACTCCGCGCTCGCGCTCTGCGCGGCCTGCGGCGGTTCGTTCATCCGCGTGAATGTCCACACGGGCGCCATGGTCACCGACCAGGGCCTCATCGAGGGAAACGCCTACGAGACCGTCCGCCTGCTCCAGCGCCTCGCGCCCGGCACGGAAATTTTTGCCGATGTGCTCGTGAAGCATGCCGCGCCGCTCGGCGATCTGCCCATCGAGATCGCCGCCCGCGACACCGCCGAGCGCGGCCTCGCGAATGCACTGATCGTCTCCGGCACGGGCACCGGCGTCGCGACCGAGATCGAGGATGTCTGCCGCGTGCGCACCGCCTGCCCGGAAACCCCGATCCTGCTCGGCAGCGGAGTCACCGCCAAAAACGTCGGCGGTTATCTCGAATTCGCGAACGGCTTCATCGTCGGCACGTCGGTGAAGCGCGGTGGCGACGTCGCGAATGCCGTGGACGAACGCCGCGTCGCTCAATTGCGAAAGGCACTGAAAGTTTAGACAGAATTGACAGGATTTTGAGGATTCATGAGGGGAATCCGAAGCCGCCCCCAATCTTGTTAATCCTGTAAATCCTGTTTGATCGCCGTCGCCACGAGCGGTTTTGCCCATGTCGGGGTTTTCGAGAGGTCTGGTGGGCTGGTGATCGCGCCGTTTTTCATTTCGAGAACGAGCACAGGAGAAGGCGCATTTCCGCTGATCGGATCGCCGTCCGCCGAGTTGTCGAAAACGCGCAGGGCAGTGAGCTTCGGCATGAGCGCGATCAAGTTCAGCATGCTTGCCTCCCAGCGCCGCCGGATGTCCGTCTCGGGAATATCGTGCCCGCCTTTCGCGACCCGCGCTTTGACCCTGGCCAAATGCAGATCCACGCTCGCCAGACCGACGTAAAGAATGCGGACAGAACATCCTTTGTCCGCAGCCTCCCTCAAAAGGCGGGGGATTGTTCCGCCGCCGAGGGTTGTTTCGAAAGCGAAGTCGGAGTCGTCTTCGATCGCATGCTCGAGCAGTTTTTTCCCTTCCAGCCATGCCACGCTGTTTGCCTCAGCAACAGGCATTGCGGGATTTTCAATGAGGATTTTGCGAGCTATTTCGTCGGGATTGAAATAGTCGGCACGGGATTCACGAATCTCCACGCCGAAAACGCTGCTCTTGCCGGCGCCATTGATTCCGGCGAGGACCGAGATTTTACCCATTCCGGGCAGCTCTCACTGCCGATGGACCAAATTGGGAGGCCGGTGCGGCAAATATGGCATCCATCCCCGCCTTCGCTTCGTCGGTCTGCATGCGAGCCAGCAATTCGTCGAACTCGTTTTCGAGCGTTCCGAGAGATGGCTTTCGGGATTTCGTCAGCGCCTCGAATTCCGAATACGATAGGAAAACACCCGCGGGCTTTTTGTGTTTCGTGATGACAACGGGACCGTTCGCCGCCTGCTCGAAGACCGAACTCGGGAAGTTTTTGAAATCGCTCGCGGTGACTTCCGCCAGCGCGACCAGGTTTCCGTGGTGAGTCCGGTAGGTTTCCATAAAGGCCAATATAGCCAAAATGGCTATTTTGGCCAACTCATTTGGACAGAATTAACAAAATTTTGGGAATTAAGGAGAAAGCTCCGAAGTCCTTTCACTCAAATTCCGTTAATTCTGTAAATTCCGTCCAGTCTTTCAGTCCATCATGATCCGGTGGACGATGGCTGCGCTGCGGAAATACCAGGAGTTTTTGCGGAAGGGGCGGATGTGCACGCCGTCGGGGATCGTCGCGCCGTTCGAATCCGTGACCTCGGGGCCGGTGCTATCAATCACGAAATATTTGTCCTTCCCGTTTGAATCCGTGGCGAGCGTGCCGACCCAGAGCACCGAGTGCGTGATGCGGCCGTTGTCGCCGCGGATGTAAAGCACGTCGCCGGGCTGCAGTTGCGAGATGAATTTCGTGTAGCCGATGCCTTCGGGTTTTTCGAACGCGCGAATGTGCAGCGTCCCGCCGCCCGGGCCGGGAACGTCCGTCTGCCGCGAAGCCTCGATGACCGCGCCGCTGAGTTTCACGCCGAGCGCGTAGTTGTAAACCCACGCGACGAAATTGCTGCAATCCTGCCCATTACCCCGGATGCCGCTTTTGACCTTGATCCACGGCCAGTCGGGGCGGGTGCGATAGGGATCGAAGTTCGGCAGGTGGTGATGCTGGTAGTGCATCCCGATGTGCCGCGCGGCCTCGGTGAGCACGCGCTCGCGTTTCAATTGCGCGGACATCGCGCGGTATTTTGGCGGCGCCGGGAAATGAATCGTCTCCGGGCCGTAGGCGAGATTTTCGAACGCGCGGTCCCGGTAGGCCTCGCGGTCATACCAACGCTCGCGCGGCATCGGGCTCCATTTGGTCGGGTCGTTCCACGGCGAGCGATCCCAGCCGCGCATGCGGTCCTTCGGCGACTCGGTGAATTGGATCGAGTAGGGCGAGACGTAGTCCGGCGGCGGGAACGGCGTCGCGAATGGGACGGCTGTCCTGGCGGCGGGCAGAGAATTTGCGGAGAGCGCCAGCAGGCCGAGCGCAAATGGGACGAACGCCGGATGGAAAAGTCTCATCGTTGTTCGCCTGCGGGACGCGGAAATCAATTCACCGTCACGTAAACAACCGTGCCGCCGTAGTAGACCGGGCGGTAGTAAACACCGCCGGCGTAGTAGCAATTGTATCCGCCGTAGACGACGGGCTGCGCGCCCATGGGAACAGTGCGGACGTAGCCACCGGCATAGCCCGCGGTGCCGTAGTGGCTGACATAACCCGAGCTATAGTGCCCCGAATAAGCCGTGCCGTAGCGGCCGGAGACAGCGGTCGCGTTCGGGCCAGAGTAGGCGCCCCAATATCGTCCTCCGGCGGCGCTGCGGCCATTTGCGCCCTGTGCCGCATAGCCGCGCGGTCCCACGTAGGCGGAGCCGCCGCGGGAGGTGTTGTAAACGGTCCCGCGTCCTGCGGAATAACTGCTCACGCCATAGGGGCGCGCCTCGGCGGCGGAAGCGGCGAGAAGAACGACTGCGCCCGCGAGGAGCGCGATGGTTGGAAGGCTTTTCATGGTCTTGGGGAGTTGGGGTTTTTGTTGCGGGATCAATGCTTGCGGCCGGCCTGCTGCATTTTCGAGACGGTCCACATTTCGATTTCCATCGCGCCCTTGGGCGGGGTGAACGTGAAATCCGCGGCGGTCGCGTGCGCGGCGAGATTCCAGTTGCGGAATTCGACGATGAGCTGCGGCTTGGTCGGCAGCAATTTGAACGTCGCCACGAGCTTGCGCGGCAAATGATCGCGCACGCCGATCCACAACTCGGCGTCGGCCTCATCGCCGATGAGCGCGATGTGTTCGCAAGCCACGCTGCCGAAGCCGAGGAAGCAGCCGCCGACTTTTTCGCGTCCGAGATATTTCGCCGTGTGCGCGGACTTGCGCAATTCCGCGTAGGGATTGCTCACCGCGTAATCCGCGAGCGGCGGAGTGAAGCCGTATTTCGCGTCGAGCTCGTCCACGAGGGCGTCGAGCGAGCCCGGAATCCGCGACACGGAATACAAATTGTCCTTCGACCCGTAGATCGTGAGCGTGCGGCCGTCGGCGATGAATTGCCGCGTGCCGGCGTTGCTCGTCGAGCGGATGGCGAGCTTGTCGGGGCGCTGGACGAGGACACAGATCTTCGACGACTTCACGGGCACCTCGACGTCGCCGAGCAACTCGGCATCAATCTGCCGCGTGCCGGAAAAACTGAACGTCTGTGCCGCCGCGAGCGTCGTGGACATCTCGCGCAGGATGGCATCGGCGGAGGGTTTTTGAGCGGTCGCCGGCAAAAGCGCAACGCCGAGCAGACCGAGGGAAAGAAGGGACGTTTTGTAGTTCATGGGAGGACGCGAGAGTAGCACGAAGAGGCGGGGCGAACTAGACAGGATTTACAGGATTTTCGGGATTGCTGCTGCGGCGGTCTGCGACCGCCGATCAACCGCTGGGAGGGACGTGCT
>JBOHXO010000147.1:0-1729 GCA_050737475.1 Chthoniobacterales bacterium | reverse complement strand
GCTCATATCCAGGGTCACGAGATGAGCCGCCGTGACAATGATTACCAGAATCGTTGATGCTGCGAGGCCCGGCACGCCCGGAAAAACCGCGCCGAGATATTTGCCGAACGCCATCGAGGCAAGCGTCACCGGCGCGGCGAAACCTACGGTGGCGGAAACGAATCCCCCCATGAATCCCACCGGACGCCCGTAAATGCGGCTGAGAAAATTGTATTCACCACCGGATCGAGGAAGCGCAGCCGCGAGTTCCGCATAACAAAGCGCACCGCATAGGGCGAACATCGCGCCGACCGCCCAAAGGACGAGAATCACGAATCCGGATGGAAGGTCTCCCACTTGAAAGCCCAGGCTCGTAAAGACGCCGGTGCCCACCATGTTCGCGATTACGATCGCGGTGCAGGTGAACCAGCCTACCTTCCTGCGCCCGCCCTCAGCCATCGAAGACACACACGCCCCCGATCCATGTCTGCTGCACGCGAAAATCCTCGTCGAAGACGACGATATCCGCACGCGCGCCGGGCTCGAGCCGTCCGCAATCGTCCAGACCGAGCGCTGCGGCGGGCGTTCGTGTCGCGGCCAGCACAGCCTCGCCGACCGTCGCGCGCGCGCGGCGAACCAACGTGCGCACGCCATCGATCATACGGCACGTGCTGCCGGCGAGAGCCGTGCCGTCGAGCGTGAGCGCCACACCGGCGTTCACGCGGCACCGGACGTCGCCGAGCGGGAATTCCGTGCCTTGATCGAGTCCGGCGCCGGCGGTCGCATCCGTGATCAACGCTACGCGCGACGCGCCCCCCTTCGCGTTCCAGAGCATGCGCAGCAGCGTCGGCGAGACGTGGTGACAATCGGCGATCACCTCGCAGACGACATTGGGATCTGCAAGCGCCACCTCGAGCAGACCGGCGACGCGATACGCCCCGCGGCGGCGCGCGGAGGACATGCAGTTGAACGTGTGCGTGACCTGCCGCGCGCCGAGCGCGAAGGCCATCTGCGCGTCCTCGTCCCACGCGTCGCTGTGGCCGCAGCTCACGCGAATGCCCGCCCTCACGAGCCTCGGGATCAAGTCGCCCATGCCGGGCAGCTCGGGAGCGAGCGTGATTTGCGTGATCGTGTCGGCATAGCGCACCCAATGGTCAATGTCGTCCGGCTTCGGGTCGCGGATGAAGCTCGCGTGGTGCGCGCCGGGCTTCTCGCGCGAGAAATACGGTCCCTCGACATGGATGCCGGCCAGCCGCGCGCCGGTTTTTCCGGACGCGCTCCGCCAATCGCGCGCCGCGTCGAGCACTCGACCGATGTCGAGCCACGAGGCGCAAACCGTCGTGAGCGCAAGCGTCGTGGTGCCGCCGCCGGCGTGGTAACGGCAGATCGTCTCGAATGCCTCCGGCGTCGCCTCCATCGTGTCGCGGCCGAGCGCGCCGTGGATGTGCATGTCAATGAATCCGGGAGCGAGAAAGCGGCCCGTTGCATCAATCGTTTGTTCGCCCGGCAGTCCTTCGAGCTGCGGAGCGATTTCGGTGATGCGTCCCTCGCGAATTCGCAGGTCGCCGATGGAAGTCGCCCCGTCCGGCAGGCACAAGGTGGCTTGTTTGAAGAGCGTGCCTGTCATGAGAAAAATTACCGGCGGAGGGTCTCGAACCCACACTCCGTTAGGAACGCGATTTTGAGTCGCGCGCGTCTGCCAATTCCGCCACGCCGGCAATGAGAGTCGGAATATGCGACAGGCCCGCGC
>JBOHXO010000146.1:0-2784 GCA_050737475.1 Chthoniobacterales bacterium | reverse complement strand
CCTCATGCAGACCGGCGCGCTGACGTTCGGAGAGTTCACGCGCTTCATCCTCTACACGACATTTGTGGGCGGCTCGGTCGCGTCCTTTGCCGACGTGTTCAGCCACGTGCAAAAAACACTCGGGGCGACGGAGCGCGTGCGGGAATTGATGGTGGAAACGCCGGAGATCGCGGTCAACGAGCCACACGGCAATTTCTCTCGCGTGACCGGCGACGTGCATTTCGACAATGTCTCGTTTCGTTATCCATCGCGGCGGCAGACGACCGTCCTTCACGATTTTTCACTCCACGCCGTCGCGGGCGAAAAGATCGCGCTCGTCGGTCCCAGCGGCGCGGGAAAGTCCACGATCGTCTCGCTGCTGCTGCGCTTCTACGAGCCTGATGCCGGCGTCGTGCGCATTGATGGGAAGCCTGCGACCGACTACAGCCTGGCCGAGCTTCGCGATCAAATGGCCGTCGTGCCGCAGGAGGTGCTGTTGTTCGGCGGAAGCATCGAGGAAAATATCCGCTACGGCCGCCCGGATGCAACGCGCGACGAAATCCTCGCGGCCTCGAAACAGGCGGCGTGCCACGAATTCATCGAGCGCTTTCCGGAAGGCTACACGACGCTCGTCGGCGAACGCGGCGTGAAGCTCTCCGGCGGTCAGCGCCAGCGCATCGCCATTGCGCGCGCGTTGCTCAAGGATCCCGCGATTCTCATTCTCGACGAGGCCACCAGTGCGCTCGATTCGGAGAGCGAGCAGCTCATCCAGAAGGCGCTCGCCGTGTTGCTCGAGAACCGCACGGCCTTCATCATCGCGCACCGGCTGTCCACGATTCGAAAAGCGGACCGCATTTACGTGATCGAGGACGGCTCCGTGCTCGAGTCGGGCACCCACGACGAACTCGTCGTGCGCGACGATGGCCGCTACCGGCGACTGGCCGAGATGCAATTCGGAACGGCGTCGGGTGAGTGACTGCAATTTGACGCACGCCGTAGCGCGCTCGTCCGATCAATGCACGATGCCGCGTTTGCTGGACTCGATGAAGTCCACCAGCGCGGTGATTTGCGGGTTCGCGGGGAGTTGCTCGCGGATGGCGGCGACGGCCTGTTTTGTGTTCAGGTTCGCGCGATAGATAAGCTTGTAGGCTTCGCGCAGCGTGCGGATGACTTCGGCATCGAAGTCGCGGCGCTCCAGGCCGACCTGGTTGATGCCGCGTATCTCGGCGGGCATGCCGTCGGCGATCATGAACGGCGGGACGTCCTGCACGATCTTCGTGCAGCCGCCGATGATGGCGTGCTGGCCGATGCGGCAGAATTGGTGAACACCGGAAAGGCCGCCGATGACAGCGTGGTCCTCGACGGTCACGTGGCCGGCGAGCGTGCCGTTGTTCGAAAAGATGACGTGATCGCCGACGATGCAATCGTGCGCGATGTGCGAATAGGCGAGAAAGTTGCCGTGCGAGCCGATGACGGTTTTCGACCCGGGCGCGGTGCCGCGGTTGAGCGTGCAGAATTCGCGGAAGCTGTTGTGGCTGCCGATCTCGAGGCAGGTGGGCTCGCCGGAGTATTTCAAATCCTGCGTGCGCTGGCCGACGGAGACGTAGGGGAAGAACGTGTTGCCGTCGCCGATCTTTGTGGGGCCGGCGATGGAGACGTGATTGTGGATTACGCAATTCGCGCCGATTGTCACGCCGGGGCCGATGACCGTGTAGGCGCTGATCTCGGTGCCTGCACCGATTTCGGCGGAGGAGTCGATGATGGCGGTGGGATGAATCATTGAGAGGGAAATGCGGTTTCGAATCTGGAAAAGGAGAAAAGGGGAAAATGCCAAAAGAAGAGTGAGGATTTCCGAAAATGAAATTTTCTCCCTTTCCCCTTTTCCAGATTCCCGAGCATTTCGCCTATTTATCAACAATTCCGAAGAGCAGGGTGCCTTCGCTTGTGACTTCGCCGTTGACCGTGCACTTGCAGGCGGCCTTGCCGAGGCGGGTCTTCATGCTGAGCATTTCGACGTGGATGAAGAGCGTATCGCCGGGGACGACGGGCTTGCGGAATTTCACTTCGTCCGCGCTCATGAAGTAGCCGACTTTTCCTTCGTTGGCGGTGCGGCGCATCATGATGATGCTCGCGACCTGGGCCATGGCCTCGACCTGCAGCACGCCGGGCATCACGGGGTGGCCCGGGAAGTGGCCCTGGAAATACGGTTCGTTGATCGTGACGGATTTCACGCCGGTGGCGCGCGCCTCCTCGAGCTCCACGACGCGATCCACCATCAGGAACGGATAGCGGTGCGGCAGGATGGACATGATCTGGTTGATGTCCAGTGCGCCGCCCGCCGCGACGATGGGCTTCGGCGCCACCGCGGTGACTTCCGTGAAGCGTTTCACCATTGCCTTGGTGAGTTCGGCGTTCGGGCCGTGGCCGGGTTTGACGGCGATGACATGGCCCTTCAAACGGCGGCCGGAGAGCGCGAGGTCGCCGACGATGTCGAGAATCTTGTGACGGACGAATTCATCCGGGAAGCGCAGCGGTTCCTTGCTCAGCACGGAGTCGCCGCGGGCGACGATGGCATTCTCGAGGCTGCCGCCGCGGATGAGGCCCTTGTCCATGAGCGGCTTCACGTCCTCGTAAAAAACGAAGGTGCGCGCGTTGGCGATTTCCTTCTCGTAATAGTCGGGCGTGATCTCGGCGCTCAGGTATTGCGTGAAGCGGCCTTCGGGTCCGACCTGTGTGCACGAGACGCGGAATTTTTCGTCCGGAATGATCGTAAGGAGCGAGCCGTCCTTCGTCTCGATGTGGATC
>JBOHXO010000145.1:0-9757 GCA_050737475.1 Chthoniobacterales bacterium | reverse complement strand
GGTCCACACCGCGCTTGGTGATGTTGACCTGTGCGGTGGCGCCAAGGGCCGCCGCGAGCAAACATGCGCCGGCGGAGAAGATGAATTTCAGGGAATTTTTCATAATGGGTGCTTGCTGCAGGACGTCCGACTCACGGCAAATCCTTTGATGGTTCATAAGGAGCTATCCGCGCAGTTTGGGATTTCTTACAAATATTTGCAGAACGCCGCCCATGCCTCCCGGTTCGCGCTCCATCGCAAGCATCTAGTGGTTGCCATCGGCGGCGCGGCGTCCTAATGATTTCCCTCGCGCCCCAACGCCATGTCCACAGACTCAACAGAGAAAAAGCCCGTCATCAGTGAGGGAGATCCCAAGTGGCTTCTCCAGTTTTATTCCGCCGGCAAGTCCACCGACCCGGACGAATCCGGCGTCCCTCAACCGCTTTCCGAAATCGCCATTCCACCCGCCGAAAAATACCGCGTCGAAGGCGAACTCGGCAGCGGCGGCATGAAATCCGTGCTCCGCACATTCGAGCGTGCCACCGAACGCAACGTGGCCATGGCCGTGCTGCGCGACCCCTCCGCCAGCCGGAGGAAAATGACGCGATTCGTCCGCGAGGCCCGCATTACGGCCGCCCTCGAGCACCCGAACATTGTCCCCATCTACGAGATCGGCCTCGACGCAACGGGCAAGCCCTACTTCACGATGAAGCTGCTCGGCGGCGAATCGCTCCAGAGCATCCTCCAGCGCATTCACGCCGGCTACGGCGACTACCGCAAGCGCTACCCGCTCAACAGCTTGCTCCAGGTCTTCCGCGGCGTCTGCAACGCCATCAGCTTCGCCCATTCACGCGGCGTCGTGCATCTCGACCTCAAGCCCGCGAATATCCAGGTCGGCGATTTCGGCGACGTGCTCGTTCTCGACTGGGGCCTCGCGCGCGTCCTGGAAAAAGACCCCGTTCTTTTCCCAAACCGCCTCATCCTCGATAAAAGCCTGCAGGAATATCCCTCCGAGGGCGTCTCCGGCACGCCGAAGTTCATGAGCCCCGAGCAATCGCGCGGCGAAAATGACGCGCTTGACGAACGCACGGATATTTACTCCCTCGGCGCCATTCTCTACGCGATCCTCAACTGCCGGAAACCGTCCGGCAAACCCGACCGCCGCACCCGCCAGGAAAATGTAAAAATCCCTCCCGCCCTCGAGGCCGTCGCCACCAAGGCGATGTCGGAGGATCCGGACCACCGCTATGAAACCGTGGAGGAACTCGCCTGCGACGTGCGCGCCTACGTCGAGGGATTCGCCACCGAGGCGCAGCACGCCGGCGCGCTCACCCTCCTCTGGCTGCTCATCAAGCGCCACCATGTCGTCGCGGCTCTCACCACCGTCGGCCTCGCGGCCGTCATTGCCATTCTCGTCACGGCGTTCGTAAAAATCCGCCACAGCGAGCAACTGGCCATTGATACGCTGGAAAAATTCAAGGCCGAGGAGGCTGGCAAATACAAGCTCGGCCTGCTCGCCGCCCCACAACTCATCCAGCAGGCAAACGACGCCAAATATCTGCTCGACCACGACAAGGCCCTCTCGCTGCTGAATCAAACCATCACGCTCGACACCAAAAACGTGGACGCCTGGTGGGATATCGCCGCGATCCACCTGGGCCGCTGGGAATTCGATCAGACCGCCGACGCCCTTACCCATGTGCCGAAACCGGATTTCACAGACAACAATACCCACCCCGTGGACATGCAGGGCATCCTGGAAAAATACTCGAAAATCCCCGCCGGGCTGAGCGGCGACACACTTCGCAAAACCCAGGAGGATTTTGTGCACGACCTCATTGACGCGGACCACAATTCCTGGCCGAACCGCCGGCTGGCCCTCGCGGTGTTTTTCCAAATCAAAAACAGCAATCCGAAGACGGTGGATTACGGCCTCATCGAAAAGGCGCTGCGCTGGCTGAACCCCGAGGCGAAAAATCTGGTCTTCACGCACGAGGACACGCCGGAGGGGCTCAAAGTGGGCCTCCACAGCGACAAGGACATGGAAATATGCGCCCTCGCCGGACTGCCGATCAGCATCCTCGATCTCTCCGACACGGGCCGCGTGGGACTCGAATGGCTGCGCAATGCACCGCTGACATCCGTGGATTTCTCACGCAGTGCCACGGGCGATGTGCGCATGCTGGACCAATGGCCAAATATCCATGAAATCCGCCTGATTGACTGGCGCGACAAGGACTACACGCGCCTCGGAAATTTCCGCCATCTCCAGCGCGTGATCGTTCCCGCCGCGGACGTCAACTACACCAACGACGTCCTGCGAACCATGCCCGTCCCGCCGCAGGTCATCGGCCAGTGAGCCACATGGAATCAAGGCCCGAACCCGGTTAATCCAGCTCCCGATTCAATCGCGCGACCTCCTGCTTGAGCCGGTCGGTGACGCGTTTCTTGTAAACATAGACGCTGCTCGACGCGATCCCGAGTGATTGCGAAATCTCGTCCACGCCCGCGCCCTTCGACAGCATCTCGAACGCCGCCTTTTCGTTTTCCCCAAATTCCCGCTGCACCTTGTCCCACGCCATTTTCACCACGTAGCTCGCCCACTCCTCCTCCGCCATTTCGTGGCTCGGCTCCGTTTTGATTTCGTGGAGATAGCTGGTCAGGTCCTCCCTTTCATCGGGCGTGAGCCGGTCGAGGTCGTTCGACTTTTTCTGCCAGAGCAGCTTCACGTTGTTCGCGGTCACCGTGCAAAGCCAGCCGCGGAACCGTCCCTTGTTCGAGTCGTATTGGAACTCCGGCAGCTTCTTCCAAAGCTTCACCATCACATCCTGCACGACCTCCTCCGCATCGTGATGCTTCAGCCCCATGCGCGACGCGATGTTGTAAACGTAACCGCGGTAGTAATGGACGAATTCCTTCCACGACTCCTCGTCGTGCTGCCGGCGCACGCGGTTGAGCAGCGTCTCGCGGGTCACCCAGGATTCGTCCGGCTTCACAAAAAAATATCTCCTCGAATTTCAGCCGCGAAAAAAACGGGGGCGCCACGGCTTTCCAAATTCCTAGCGAATCCAATTACCGCCGCCTACGAGAAATGGTCTCCCAAAATAAAGTCCTTTACTGGGCCGACTCATCTTTCTCTGTAAGAGCTCCTGTTGGTACAACACGATTTAAAAAAATTCCTTTACTGGCTTTGTAATGGCTTCGCGCCCCCTCCGATCCTGAGCGGGAACACGACGTGACCGATACCTTCGTTTTCCAAAAACATGTCACAAAATTTTCGGTCGTTGAGTGCAGAGCAAGCGATGTGATCCAGTGTTCGGGAATATTGTTCCGACCGTAAAACGCCCCAGTAGTGTCCGCATCGTCACCTGGTTAACCGCTGGAAGACAACCTGATTGAAAATCGGCGGTCTTGTGGATGCCCTGAAAGCCGCTTCGAGACTTTTGACGACATATCCGTCGCGTCTTGTATCGAAGAGTGCGCGCTGCTCTGATCCTACAAGTGGAAGACTCGCATGCTTCTCTCCAGGAAGACACCGTAAGTCCGACGGAGTTCGCTGCAGCCCCTGCATCCTGGTATTATCTTGGAAGCGTGGCGGAATTAGCGCGAGGACCGCTGCGCTTCGCGCTTCCTGGATCTCAAACTTACGTGGGATACCGAACGAACGAAGGCCGTTGCGTTGTATTGACTGGGCGGTGCTCTCACATGGGCGCCGATCTTTCCAAGGGATGTGTTTCCGGAGATAAAATTGCCTGCCCTCTGCATGGGTGGGAATATGGTCCGGACGGTGCGTGCACGCATGTTCCTGCGGCGACAGAAATTCCCGATTTCGCCCGGCAGGGAAGCTTTCCCGTCGAGGAGCGAGGCGGTCACGTTTTCTTTTTCAATCGCCCGCAGGCGCGATTCGCATTGCCTTTTTTCGAGGGCGTTGACGCGTCTCAACTGCTCGCCGCGAGGCGTTTCGAATTCGTCGTGGATGCCCCTTGGTATCTTGTGAGCGCCAACGGTTTTGACGCGCAACATTATCGGTGCGCTCACGACCGCACCTTGGATGGCGATCTCGTCGTAGATTCTCCAAATCCCTTTGCCCGACGATTGCGAGCGGATTTCACGGTTTCCGGGACATCACTTCAGGAACGACTCACCCGTCGCTTCTCCGGCTCAAAGGTGAACATGACCGTTACCAATTGGGGCGGAAATCTCGTGTTGGTTACCGCAAAATTTCGCCGGACGACGAGTTACGGAATCGTGAGCTTCGTACCCATGGAAGATGGACGAACGCTATTGCGCGATATCGTCTGGATACCGCGGCGGCGAAGCTTCATCGCTCAATGGGTGGTCGATCCGATCGATGCGGAAATCAGGCGAAGCTTCATTCGCGAATTTGTTCGCTCCGATATCGACCGCTCGCAAGGAATTCGCTTCAATCGGAATCATACGATTTCGGCAGACAGAGTGTTGGTCGAATATTTGGACTGGCTGCAAAAAATCCACCGCTGATCGAAAGGCTCCTCCCATGAAAAAACTCATTTCCTGCCTGTTCCTGATCCTGATCGCCAACGGCTTTTCCCAAACTCCTGCAAATCCGCCCTCGGATCAATCAACCGCTGAAATTACCAAGCTGCGGAACGGGCTCACGGAGAGTTTCAAAAGCGGGGATATCGACCGCTTGCTGACCTATCTCGATCCGAATGTCGTGGTGACCTGGCAGAATGGCGAAGTCTGCCGCGGCCGGGAGGAAGTGAAGGCTTTCTATGATCGCATGATGACGGGAGATAAAAGGGTGGTGCGTGAGATCACATCAACGCCGGAAGTGATCGGGCGCCATGTCTATGGCGATTGGGCCGTGTCCTGGGGCAACCTGCACGAGCATTTCGTCCTGACGGATGGCTCCGACTTGCCTTTCAATTCCGTCTTCACGGCCACGATCGCGAAGCGCGGCGACAACTGGCTCGTGACGGCCTTCCACGCCTCGGTCAATGCCTTCGACAATCCCGTGCTCAAACTCGGAATCCGTAAGACGACCTTGTATGTCGGTCTCGCAGCCGGCGCGGCGGGGCTGATCGTGGGACTGGCCGCGGCGCTTCTTTTGCGGCGTAGAAATGGTCGCAGTGCGTGACGAGCGCGGCTTCAATCGCGGAAGACGATGCGCAACTCAAGAAGCATGCGGCGGCCTGGATTGGCTCCGAAAATCTTTGCGAGATCGCTCGAACAGAGGGCTTGGATTTCGCGACGGCCGTTCTCCATGATCATATTTTACGAGTCCCGCAGAATGCGGAATTTCTGAAAAGCGCATACTTCGCAGAGGCGTCCGATGATATTCAATCCCATTTGATCGGCATTGTGCCGGGGGCCTTTTACCAAACCCACCGTGACACCGGAGCCGATGGTGCACGGGGGCTGGCCATCGCGCGTGAGTTGGGTTGTGAAGCCGAGGTGATTCCCGTGAAAAGCTTTGGAACACTGGAAGAAAACGCCGGGATAATTCTGAATTGGATTGAAGCGCATGCGGGACGGCGCATCGCGCTCATCAGCCTCAGCAAAGGCAGCGCCGATGTGAAGTTTTCCTTGGCGTCGCCGGAAGCACACCACGTTTTCGCGAACGTCGCAGCTTGGATCAGCTTCAGCGGCATCGTGCAGGGCACGCCGCTCGTGCACTGGCTGCGCCAGCGCTCCATTCGGTGGTGGGGAGTCAGACTTTTGCTTTGGTGGGGCGGCCACGACGTGAATGCGCTGAAACAATTGCGATACGCCCCCGACTCCCCGCTGGCGGCGTGGCCGGTCCCGCCAGCCCATCTGCGAATCGTGCATGTCTTCGGGCTTCCGCTTCGACATCACCTGCGTCATCGATGGGCATTTCGTGGTTACGAGCGACTGGCATCAATGGGGCCCAATGACGGAGGCGGAATCCTGCTCGCGGATCTCACGCAGTTGCCCGGAATCGTTTGCCCAATCTGGGGCGCGGATCACTATCTGACTCCCTCGTGGGACGTGACGACTCTATTGCAGGGCATTGTAACCACCGCCCTGTCGCTCCCTCGCCATGCCAGCCAATACGAGACGCATCCCACGGCGGCACCAGCCACGAGATCCAGCGCGTAGTGCTGCCGCGTGGCGATCGTCGCATACAGAATTGCCATCCCCCATATCGCGCAAAGCGCCACGGCGATGGGATGCATTCCGCTACCAAACAGACGCCGTCCCAATGCAGCCATGTAAAATAAAAACGCGGCGTGGAGAGATGGAAAGCAATTCAACGACCCGTCGTAGGCGGCAATGATGGTCATCGAAAGATGGCCCATCCCGTTTATTCGAGGAGGAGCGGCGACCGGAAAAAACAAGAATACGACGAAGCTGATTGCACTCATCAAGACAAGTCCAGCTGAGCACCTGAAAATCTCGTTTCTTGTCGGAAGAAACCACGGCAGCAAACTCGTGAACAAGAATTGCGAGAGGTAAACCCAGGCCCACGGCTCCGGCTGGTAAGGGATCATCCGGTCCAGCCAGGTAAGCGGTAATTCGCGCAATGGGAAAAATGCGTGGCGGACCAGCAATTCGTAACCGGTCCAAAACGCGCCATTGAAAACCACCATCAGCAGTAGCTTCAACCGCCAGTGACGCCGGAATTGAGCCAGCCACATTTTATGGGATGACCTTGTCGGGATGGGCGTTCGGAACGGACTCCGTAGCCCTTTCCGGTCCGCGCCACATTTTCAAGTAGGCGGCTAAAAGGAAGCCCGGTTTCCTTGTTTGGTCAGCATCTTTCATCGAAAGGTAAATCCATGGCACCGACGGCTGCTCATGATGCTCGAGATGCCAGTTGTGATTCAGCCAGATGAGGTCGAGCGGCTTCCAAATCCAGAGATTTCTAGCGCCTCGGGTGACATGCCGCTCCGTCCCGTAGTGATGCACATATTGCAATGACGACCACATCAGGCCGAAGCCGGCATACATCGCCACGTAATAACCCGGATGAATACCCGTCAGCCACACGATGGCCCCGTGTAATAGAATGGCCGCTGCACACTCCAAACGGATAACCTCGCGATACCGCGGGTTGAGCGATTTGAGAAATGCCGTCGAGGCTTGGTCAATGTGCCAGTATTTCTTGTCCGTGCGAAAAGGCAGCAGCAGAAAGACAACATTGCTCAACACCACCATCACGTAATAGAGGCCGGTCAGAATCCCGTAAAACACGAGGAACTTCCAAACCTTGTGATCCCCTTCGAAGTAAAAATCGAACGCCTCGTCGTCGGAGCGATTTCGAAGATGGTGACCGAGATGTCCCTGCCGAATCAGGTGGAATGGCGCCGGAAAAAAGAGCGCCATGAAACTGCCCGCGATGTCGTTGCAACGACGGTCCGAAAACAGCATGGCGTGTTCGGCTTCGTGAATGATCGAGTAGACCGAATTCATCACCACCCCGAATGCCAGCGCGAGCAGGAGAAGCATCCACCCGCCATGCACAAATTTCAGCGCGCAGATGCACGCCGCGATGGCCGCCAATTGCACGAGCAGGATCGCCAGATTGAGACGATTCGGTATGGCCGCTTTGCTCTCGATGACGCTCATAGGGAAGGCCTTTTTGGGCATCCGTAACGCGGGACATTGAACTTGAGCCTCATGATTGAGGCAAGCACACTCCCGACCAGTGCTCGACGCTCCATCGCATCCGATCCGGTCGCGCTTGCGACTGGCCCTGATTTCCCCAAAAGGGCCACTCTATCGGCATCGCGGAGGCATCTGGAAAAAGTCTCTGCGCTATCAGCCGCTCACCCTCACCACGCTCGCCGCATTGGTGCCCGATGAGATCAATGCAGATTTGACACTGATCGACGAAGGCATCACGGATGTGCCCTCCGATCTCGATGTTGACCTCGTGGGCATCACAGTCATCACCGGCACAGCCGTCAGGGCCTACGAACTCGCCGATCAATTCCGCCGCCGCGGAATCACGGTCGTGCTCGGCGGGCCGCACATCACGCTCATTCCCGACGACGCCCAACCGCATGCCGACGCCATCGTCATCGGCTACGCGGAGGACACTTGGCCGCAGTTGCTGCGAGATTTTGTCGCGGGAGAATTGAAGCCTCGCTACCGTCAATTGCCCGACCTGGAAATCGGCGGACGCCCCTTTCCCCGCCGCGATCTGCTTCCGGCCCGGCACTTCCTCACCAACAATGTTTTCGAAGCCACGCGCGGATGCGTGCACAGCTGCGACTTTTGCGTCGTCCCGACCGCATGGGGCAGGAAGCCATTCCAAAAACCGGTGAGCGAGGTCGTCGCCGACATCCGCCAGCACGGCGCCCGCAAACTCATCTTCGTAGACCTCAACCTCATCGCCCACCGGGGCTACGCGAAGGAATTATTCACGGCGCTCATCCCCCTGCGACTGCAATGGTATGGGCTCGCCACGGTCCTGCTCGCCGACGACCCCGAGCTGCTCGAACTCGCCGGGCGCAGCGGCTGCAAAGGCTTGCTGATGGGACTCGAATCCATCTCGGCCGGGAACCTCAAACAAAACCACAAAGGCTTCAACTCCCCCGAGAAATACGAACGCGTTGTGGAGCGGCTGCACGCTCACGGCATCGCCCTCCAGGGCTGCTTCGTATTCGGGCTCGATGAGGACGATCCCGACGTATTTCTCAAGACCGCGGAGTTTGCTGCTCGAGCGAAGATCGACCTGCCGCGATTCGCCG
Organism: Chthoniobacterales bacterium; assembly: GCA_050737475.1. Taxonomy (GTDB): domain Bacteria; phylum Verrucomicrobiota; class Verrucomicrobiia; order Chthoniobacterales; family JAATET01; genus JAATET01. The sequence continues at coordinate 1,079 of JBOHXO010000145.1, read as the reverse complement.
TGGTCACGCCGTTTCCCAATACGCCGCTCTACCTCCGCCTGAAATCCGAGGGCCGAATCCTCACGGAAAACTGGGAGCTCTACGACGCGCAGCATGTCGTTTTTCAACCGAAGCGAATGAGCGTCGAGCAGCTTCAAAATGGCGTGGAAGCCGCGTGGAAACACGCCTACAGCTTTCGCTCCATCGTGAGGCGGCTTCGACATTCGCCCGCGCCGTGGCCGGTGCGCATCGGCACCAATCTCGGCTACCGCTTTTACGCCAACAACCTCAGCCGTTTTTACAATTGCGACTGGATGATCGGTCGCGCGCCGGCAGTGCCCTTCGTGCAGCCCATCTCGTCCGTGACCGACGGAAAAACGGAATACGTATGAGGGTGACGATCGTGCATCCCTGCATCGGCCGTCGCAGGGGACAGGCCTACATTCGCACATGGCAGATGGAGTCGTTGCCCGCGGCGACTTTGGCCGGCCTCACGCCTCCCGACATCGAGCTCAAATTCTACGACGACCGCATGGAAGTCGTGCCCTTCGACGAGCCGACGGACCTCGTCGCTATCAGCGTCGAGACCTACACCGCGAAGCGCGCCTACCAAATCGCCAGCGAATATCGGCGCCGCGGCGTGCCTGTGGTCATGGGCGGATTTCACGCCAGCCTTTGCCCGGACGAAGTCGCGCGCTACGCCGAAGCCGTCGTCATCGGCGAAGCGGAAAAACTCTGGCCGCAAGTTTTGGACGACGCACGGTACGGGAAGCTCGAAAAATTCTACCGCTCGAGCGACCGCCCATCGCTTCTGGGCCTCAAGCCCGATCGCTCGATTTTTCGCGGCAAGCGCTACCTTTCCATCGGCCTGGTCGAAGCGGGACGCGGCTGTCATTTCAAATGCGACTTCTGCGCCGTTCAAACCATCTTCAATTCGACCCAAACGCGGCGCCCCATCGACGAAATCCTCGCCGAGTTGCGAGCCCTGAAACGCACCAAGAAGCTTTTCTTCTTCGTCGACGACAACATCACTTCGAACCTCGTCCAGGCGAAAGCATTTCTGCGGGAATTGATCCCGCTCGGCATTCGCTGGGTCAGCC
>JBOHXO010000144.1:0-3071 GCA_050737475.1 Chthoniobacterales bacterium | reverse complement strand
CCAGTCCTTCGCGAGCACCCATTCGCTGCCCGCGAGCGGTGGATAAATTCCGGGGATGCCGCCGCCGCTCGCCTGGTGGCAGAGGATGCAATTTTGCGTGTAGAGCCTTTTGCCGAGAGCCGCGGGATCGTTCAAATCAATCGCCGGCCCCGTCATGTCGCTGCGCGGCAGGAATGCATCCGCGCGAAATCCTCCGCTGTAATACGCGAGATAAATTCCGCCCCAGAAAACGAACACCATCACGACCGCGACGAGCCACAGCGGCACGGACTCGCGGCCTTCCGCCGGCTCGTTGTGCTCGCGCAGGATCGAGCCGTGCACCTTCGCGAGGTCCATTTCATTGGGATCGCGAGGCTCCGGATCGTGAAACGGCTCGTTCATTTCACGGCCTCCGTGAGCGGATAATTGTGCCGGAGCGAAAGCAGGTAGGCGACGAGTTCGCGCGCTTCCTGCGTCGGCACGACCTCGTAGCCCGGCGGCGGCGCATTCGGCCCGTGCACCGGCACCGACTCGAAACTCGGCCGATCGTTCACCGGCTGGATTTTGAACAGGAACCGGAACGACGGCATGATCGAGCCGGGCGTCACGGTGTCCGGCTCGTAGAGGTGCTGGTAGTGCCATTGCACGGTCGGCTGACGCACGCCGATGTTCGTAAGGTCGGGGCCGGTGCGCATCGTGCCGAGGAATGTCGGGCGCTGCCGGATGTAGTCGCGCGCGACCGTCTGGCGCGGCCCCCAGCCTTTTGCGATGTCGGTCGAGAGCCACGCGGGGCGCACCTGCTGGCTGTGGCAATAGACGCAGCCGTTCGCGGCATAGACGCTTTCGCCGGCGATGGCCGCGCCCGGCATCGGCGCCGGCTCGAGGCCGTCGTTCGTCGCGGCGGGCTGGAGATTGCCAAGCTGGAGATACGGATAGGCGACCAGCCCGACCCACGAGGAGGCGAAGACGAGCAGAATCCCGACGAAGAGCAGCGGCAGCTTGTTCATACGGCAGGAAGCTGTGGTGGTGACAGCAACGTGGGATCTTCGCGCCGCACGCCGTGACGTAGCATCATCCGGATGAACAATACGGCGAAGACGAAATGCGCGGCCGTGAGCAGCAGTCCGGCGAGGACGCGCGCATGACGAAACGGCGCCGCAATTTTCACCGACTCGAGGAACGGCACACCGGGATCGTTGAGCTCCAGGCCCTGCAAAAATCCGCCGAGCATGAGCGACACAACCATCAACGCGATGCCCGAAGCCGCGAGCCAGAAATGCCAGCGGATCATCGTCGCCGACGGCCATTCCCAGCCCACGAGCAGCGGAATGATGTAATACATCGCGCCGAACATCATCATCGTGAAGAACCCGTAGAGCCCGAGGTGCGCGTGGCCGACCGTGTAGTCGGTGAAGTGCGTGAGATTGTTCAGCGACGGAATCGCCATCAGGCTGCCCTGCAAACTCACGATCGTGTAGGTCATCGCGCCGAGCACCGTGAAGCGCAGCGTCGGGCTCCATTTCAAATACTGGAAATGCCCGCGCATCGTCAGGTGATGGTTGATCGCGACCGTGAGCACGGGGATGAACATCATCACGCTCGCCACCACCGACGCGCTGATCATCCACGCGGGAAACGGCCCGCCGATGAGGTGATGCATTCCATTCCACGAATAAAAAAGCGCGAGCGACCAGAATCCGAGGATGGACAAATAGTAGCTGTGGATCGGGCGTCCGATGACCTTCGGAATCATGTAATACGCGCTCGCGAGGCCGATCGGCGTGAACCACAGGCCGAGGACGTTGTGGCCATACCACCAGTTCACCGCGCCCACGACCGAGCCCTGCACCGGCTGCCAGATGAGCAGCACGTTCGCCGTCGCGTAGAGCCACGGAAACCACAAAAAGGCCGCGAGCAAATACCACTGCGAGACATACACATGTCCCGGCCGGCGGAAGCGAAACATGATCACCGCCCACATGCCAATCAGCGCAAACGCAACGAACAACACCGGCGTCGCCCAGCCGGGAAATTCCAGCCACTCGATGCCGCGGCTTTGACCCGCGAGAATCCCAACGGCTCCCAGCAGCACGCCGAGATTCCAGACGACGCCCGCACCCATCAACAACCCGCGATGCCGCAGCGCCACGCGGCACAACCGCCCCATCAACCAGATGCCGACGCCGATGCCGACCGACGACGCCCAGCCGTAGACCATGATGTTGAGATGCGCCGGCCGCACGCGACCAAATGTCAGCCAGCTCTGCGCATCGAGCATGTGCGAATGCGTCATCTTGAGCGCAGCGAGCAGGCCGAGCAGCGAGCCGGCGAGCAGCCATGCAATGCCCGATGAGAAGAAAAACATCACCGGTCCGCGCAGCGAGCGGTCAATCTCTGCGCGTTCCGCGGCGCTTTGCACGTCCGGCGGAGTATTCGGATTCAGCGAGCTCTGCAGGTCGCTCATTGCCCCGACGCCTCGCGTTCCATTGCCTCCCTGCTGCGCGCATCCGGAAAGCAATCACCCGGTTCGGGCTCATCGAAAATGACGCGAGGCGCCTGGTCGAAATTTTCGAATTGCCCGTCCTTCGCCGCCCAGCAAAACGCCGCGAGCGCACTGCCGGCAAACAGCACCACGCCGAGCACAAGCAGCACGACTCCCGCTTCCATCAACGCGCACCTCCGGCAATCGCGAGCATCAACATTGTCGCCGCGCCGAAAAGCAGCATCGCTGCGAGTGCGGCAAGGAGCGACGGCCAGATCGGAAACATGGCCCACAGCATGGCGGCAATTCCCGCGCGAGACAACCGCCGCGCTTGCTTTTGGCCGTTCCCACGCGAACCATCAGGACGCATGCACCGCTCTCCGATCCCCGCCATGGCGGGCTGGCCCGCGCAGGCTCCGCTTGTCCGCGCCGTCGGAACGGTGAGCCGCGCACAGATCGAGCCTTCGGTGAATCCCGCGGAGATTGACCACGTCCGCCTCACGATCGCCGCCGGCCTGCCCGTTTCCGTCGAGGTTTCCATCAACACACTTTCGCGCCGCAACCGCGACGCCGGCTTCGACCCGCGCGTGCGCCTCGGACGCCGCAGGGA
>JBOHXO010000143.1:0-3434 GCA_050737475.1 Chthoniobacterales bacterium | reverse complement strand
CCGCTGGTGGTGCTGGGCGCGCCAGGTGTTACCGATGCGTTCAGGTCGAATCGTTCCGGCGCATTGTTTCCAAAATTCGTCTGGATGGCGGCAACCCCATCGGCACTGTTGACTATATATTGTTGCTTGGTCTTCGTGTTCTTGGGCTCGTTAATATCCTGGCCCGTCGTCTGGCTGGCGGTGAGATAGAAATCCGCGCCGGGGACAGCGACATTGTTCGCGCCAAACTGCCCTGTTTCCAAATCGAAATAAATCGTGCTGCCGGTGTAACCACCCGCGTCGGTGTAGTGCATGTCAGCCTGCGCGCCCGCGGCGAGCCCGACGGCTCCTGCGCCGATCAGCGCGGCCGACTTTTGCGTCCGATTTTTCATCGCGAGAGAATAACCACCCGCCAATCACATGCAATCAGGAAAACTCCCGACGCCGTCGCGTTCCGCGCGAATTTCCATCTCAAGATTGTCCCGCACAGCCACCAGCTCCGCATCGCTTTGCTGGGCCAGCAATCGCGTGCCGGCGTGCTCCTCGGGATGCACGGAAAACCGCGCCATTTTCAACCCGACCGCAAGCCCTTCGCGCAGGCTCTCGCGCAGCAGCATCACGTTGCCCCAGCTCACCGCGCCGCGCAGTTCGGGCGCCAGCAGCCGGTAGCCGATGACCGACTCGCCGTCACGATGTCCCAGGAACAACGCACCCCGCACGCGCCCGCCGACGACGAGCAGCAGGGACTTGTTCAACGAAAATCCCTCGCTCTCGAGCGCGAGGGGCCGCGAGAGCGACGGTTTGCATTCGTCAAGGAACGCCGCGGCCTTCGTCCTCCAGCCGCGCATCGGCGGCGCGACCGACGCGTCGGCGGGAACCATCCCCCGCTCGCGCAATCGCGCGAAGGCGCGGTCGAGCCGTTCGTAAAGCGGCCCGACATTCATGCGGTAATCCTCGATCGCGCCGGACGAGCGAAATCCCATCGCGGTCAGCGCCGCGTGAATCTCCGTGCCGCGCGCCACCGCGCCAGCGACCCACACGCGCGTCACGCCGCGCCGCGCCGCCTCGTCGAGCAGCCCGCGCACGAGCCGCGGCGCCAGCGTTTCCGCACAATCGTTTGTTTTCACCGCCAGCATCGCCTCGGGGGGGTCCCCGCCCACGACGAGCGCCGCCGCGCCGACGATCCGCTCGATCCGCCCCGCCACCGCCACGTTGCAATGCACCTCGCCCGGCACATGCGGCGGCGCCGATAAATAGCGCGCGACACGGTCCGCCTCGTCGGCAAATGGCGCTCGCACAGAAATCTCATCGGCTGTCATAAAACCACCATGACGCATGTCCCATGCGATCTCATATCGAATTTCATGAAGTCCCTGGCCCCGCCGCCCGCCTCCGCCATCGCCTTCCGCGAGGATCCGCTCGCGTTCCTCGAACACCTCTCGCAAAGCGGCCAGGCCGTCGCGCCCCTGCCCTTTCGCATGCACGGCGGAGACGCCGCCCTCGTCAACGACCCTGCGCTCGCCGCCCGCCTGCTCGCCGACGTGCACTTCCAAAAATGGAACGCCTTCAGCGGAATCCCCGAAACACTCGGACGCGGCATCCTCACGTCGGAAGACCCCATCCACGCGCAAGTGCGGCGCGCCGTGCAGCCCGCGTTCCATGCCGGCATGGCCGACGCGTGGACGCAAATCATATCCTCCCTTGCCGCGGAAGCCATCGGCTCGGAGCTGTCCCCCGGCGCACGCGACATCCACCCGTTTTTCCAACGGCTCGCCCTGCGCATCGCCGGCCGGATTCTTTTCGCGCTGGACCTCGACGCATTCACCGCGGACCTGCTCGCAAGCATCGCGGAACTCCAGCAATTCTACGACGCACGCGATTACGCGCCCGCGGCCGACCAACGCTTCACCCGCGCCAGAAATCGCCTCGCCGAATTGCTCGCGGACATCCTCGAATCACAGCCGGACGCACTGCGCGACGGCCCGGTCTTTCGCATGCTCGCCGAAAGCCCCGACATCCCCCGCAGCCAGATCCCGGACGAATTTCATTCCATCCTTCTCGCCGGCTCCGTCACGACCGCCGCGACGCTCGCCGGCGCCTGCGTCCGCCTGGCGAACGACCCGGTGAACGTCCCGCTCGACGACGCCGGACTTGACGCCGTTTTTTGCGAAACCCTGCGCCTTGCTCCGCCGGCGTGGCTGCACATGCGCGAAGCCACCTGCGATGGCGTGCTCGGCGACGTCAGCTATCGTGCGGGCGACCGGTTCATGGTGTGCACGTGGTCCCTCCACCGCCGCCCGGAAAGTTTCCCCGAACCGCACGCATTCCGCCCCGAGAGATGGCTCGCCGGCCTCGAGCGCAAACTTCCGCCGGGCGCCTTCCTGCCATTCTCGGTCGGCCCCCGCTCCTGCCTCGGCGCCCGCTTCGCCCGCCTCGAGGCGACCATCGTCCTGCGCGCTCTTCTCGCTCGCTTTCGCATCACTCCCGCACACGGCCATCCACCGCTGAGGTGGCTGCCCCGCGTCACCCTCGTCCCGGCAAACGGAGCGTGGATCACCCTTTCGCATCACCATGACTGACCACCGCTTCGCAGCCTACGACGACGCCACTCGCGAAAAAATCGCCGACTACCAAACGCAACCCGACGACGCCCTCATCGAGCCGATCCTGCTCGGCATCTCGCGTTACTACGTGCCGCCCGAGGCAGTGATTCCGCCCGACGCCACACCCGAGCAAATCTTCGCCATCGCCGCGATGGAAGCGCTCACGCTCATGGAAATCATCCTCGACGTGCAGGATGCGTTTTCCGTGCGCTTCGCCGAGGCCGACCTTCAGCACGTGCATTCAATGTCCGACATGGTCGCGCTCATTCGCGACAAGCGATGAACGCCGTCGTCACCGGAATCGGCCTCGTCAGCAGCATTGGAAACAATTGCGCCGAAGTGCTCGAGAGCCTGCGCGGCATGCGCACCGGCATTGCGATTCATCCCGAGCTCGAGGCCGCGGATGCGCCGTTCCAGCTCGCGGGCGTGATTCGTGGATTCGAATTTCCGAGCGTCCAGCCGCACACGTGGAGCTGGCCGGGAGACGTGAAAATTCCGCGCACGCAACTTCGCTCGATGCCGCCGCACGGCGTCTATGCAATGATCGCCCTGCACGAGGCGATCGCGCAGGCAGGATTGTCGGCGGACGATCTTCGCGATCCCTCCGTCGGCATGCTCACGGCCTCCGCCGGTTCCACGCGCCTGTTGCACGCCCACGTCACAAAAATGCTCGAGGAGGGAATTTCGCAGTGCCATCCATTCAGCATCACGTCGAGCATCTGCGGCACGTTGAATTACAATCTCGCCGCCGCGCTTGGAATCACCGGCCTCTCCGGCGGCTGCGTGAGCGCGTGCGCATCGTCCGCGCAGGCGCTCGGCCTCGCCCTCGATCAAATCCGGCTCGGCCGGCAG
>JBOHXO010000142.1:0-6515 GCA_050737475.1 Chthoniobacterales bacterium | reverse complement strand
CTCGATCTGGTGGCAGATGAAAAAATACATCCGTCAGGCCGGGCTACCGGCGTCCACGAGTCCGCACAAGCTGCGGCACAGCTTTGCCACGCATCTGCTGGACAACGGCGCCGACCTCCGCAGCCTGCAAATGCTGCTCGGCCACTCCAGCCTGTCCACCACCCAGGTTTACACGCATGTCACCACCGAGCGGTTGAAACGCGCCTATGATCAGGCTCATCCCAGGGCCTGAGCTCCACCGCCCGGTCAAAAAAAATCGGCGGCCCGTTGCGAGCCGCCGATTTTCAAAGTTTGATCGGTTGAGGACTACTTCTTGATTTTCTTGAGGAGCGGGAGGCCCGTCTTCTCGTTTTCGGAAACTTCGTAGCCTGCAGGCAGCGCGTCGAGCGCGTCAGCACGGACATCGCCGGCGAAGAAGTAAAGAGTGACTTCCTGACCGCCGCGCAATTTCTGCAGGCGATGGTGAAGGAAATAGGTTTTGCCGGATTTTTTGCTTTGGACGCTGAAGGCCATGGTTATTTGGGTTGGTTGGGGTTTTGTATGGTTGTTCTTTTTGGGTGGGGACTAAATGATCGCTGCCTTCTTGAGAGTGGCGTAGGCGCCATTCTTGGCAAGAGTCTTCAAGGCACGAGCCGTCACCTTTACGGTCACGAATTTCTTGAGCTCGGGCACCCAGATGCGCTTCTTGCGGAGGTTTGGAACGAATTCGCGAGGCACCACCTTTGTGACGTGCATACCGATGCCGCCCTTTTTCTTAGCCATGCCCCTGCGATGAATTTTCGAGCCACGCACGGGGCGGGCTCCTGTAATTTGACACTGTCTAGCCATAAATCTGAAAAACTTGGCCACGAGAATCCGCCGACTCCCCCAAACGGTCAAGTGTTTTCCTTCTGTGGGATTTCAGAGTCCCAGCGTGGCGGCCTGCAATTCGAGCAGCTTTTCGACCCCCGCGCGACCCGCCTCGAGCATTCCTGTGAGCTCTTCAGACGTAAATGTCGCCTCCTCGCCTGAACCCTGAACTTCGACGAATTCCATGCGCTCGGTGAGCACGAGATTCATGTCCACAGAGGCGTCCTTGTCCTCGGAATAATCAAGGTCCACGAGGATCTCACCCGCCACGACGCCGACACTCACGGCGGCCACGCGCTGGCGGAAAGGCGAACTTTTCAAGCGGCCGTCCTCGACGAGTTTCCGGCAGGCCATGCAAATCGCAACGGACGCACCCGTGATCGCCGCGGTGCGCGTGCCACCGTCGGCCTGGAGGACGTCGCAATCCACCCAGAGCGTGCGCGGCCCGAGCGCCTCGAGATCAATCGAAGCGCGGAGCGAGCGGCCGATAAGGCGTTGAATCTCCGTGCCGCGGCCATCCGGGCGGCCCTTGGAAATATCGCGCGGCTTCCGGGTGAGCGTGGAATACGGAAGCATCGAATATTCCGCGGTGAGCCAGCCACCCGTCACGCCCTGCTCCTTCATCCAGCGCGGCACGAATTCCTCGACCGTCGCGGCGCAGATCACGCGCGTGTTGCCGCAGGAAATGAGGACGGAGCCCGCCGCGTGTGGTGCGACTCCGGCTTCGAAGGTGATGGTGCGGAGGTCGCGCGAGGAACGGTTTTCGGAGCGGGGCATGGGATTTGGACGGAATTAACAGAATTTACAAAATTCCAGGACCGGAATTCTGAAATCAATTCCGTTAATTTTGTAAATTCTGTCCAGAAAACTTCAGGGAAATCATCGGGCTGACAGGATTCGAACCTGCGACCTCCTGCACCCGAGGCAGGCGCTCTACCAAGCTGAGCCACAGCCCGCAATGAAGGGCGCAATATGTTTGGAATCATGCCGGGGCGCAAGCGGAGATTTCGGCGGTGCGCACAAGGATTCTTGCCCTGCGGCACGGGAATCGCTGTTTTACGGTCGCAACAATGCCCCTCCAATTGATCAGTGCGCTCGGACTCGTCGTGTTGATTGCGGTCGCATGGGCCGGCTCGATGCATCGCGATCGCTTTCCGTGGCGAACCGTCCTCAGCGGACTCGCGCTGCAATTCGCGTTCGCCATTCTCATCCTCAAGACGCCGTTCGGCGCGCCCGTTTTCGATGCCGCGCGCGAAGCCGTGAATCAGCTCAGCGTCTACGCGGATCAAGGCTCCGCGATGGTCTTCGGCCCGCTCGCGAGTTCGGACAAGATGGGAATCATTTTCGGCAAGGGCAGTGTCGTCTTCGCGACCATCCTCATTTCCACGATCATCGTCGTCTCGTCGCTCTCCTCGTTTCTTTACCACTACGGAATTTTGCAAAAGGTGGTGCATGCCTTCGCGTGGGTGATGCAGCGCGTGATGCGCACCTCCGGCAGCGAAAGCCTCGCCGCCGCAAGCAACGTCTTCCTCGGCACCACCGAGGCCGCACTCATCATCCGGCCCTACCTGCCGCGCATGACGCCGAGCGAACTCCACGCCCTCATCGTCACAGGCATGGCAAGCATCGCGGTGTCCGTTTTCGCGGTCTATGCGAACATGGGAATCGTCGCCGGCCACCTGCTCGCGGCGTCCGTGCTGAGCGCACCGGCGGGATTGATGATGGCGAAAGTGCTCTTCCCGGAAACCCTCGAAAGCGAAACCGCCGCGGGTCATTCGACGTCGGTCGAGCGCGACACGGTCAATGGCTTCGACGCCCTGTGCCGCGGCGCGTCGGACGGCATGATGCTCGCGTTGAATGTCATCGCAATGCTCGTTGCCTTCGTCGCCGCAGTCGCCCTGATCAACGGCCTGCTCGCATGGCCGCAGCACGCGGCGGGCATCGCAAACCCGGTAACGCTGCAGAAGGTTTTCGGGTGGATCAACTGGCCGTTCGCGTGGCTGATGGGCATCCCCACGCAGGATTGCGCAAAGGTCGGCCAGGTGCTCGGCGAGCGCATCGCGCTCAACGAATTCATCGCCTACATTGATCTCTCGCAGTTGAAGGATTCGATCTCCGAGCGCAGCTATATCATCGCGACCTACGCGCTGTGCGGCTTCGCGAATTTTTCCAGCATCGCGATCGCGATCGGAGGAATCGGAGCGCTCGCCCCGGAGCGCCGCGGCGACCTCGCCCGGCTCGGACTCCGCGCAATGATCGGCGGCCTCGGCGCGACCTACACGATGGCCTGCATCGCGGGGATCCTGATTAAATAGAATCTATAAGTCCCACAGGGCCCCATAAGTCCTATTCTTCAAACAAATCCGGCCGCCGCTCGCGAGTAAGCTCCTTCGCTTTTTCGAGCCGCCATTTCGCAATGGCCGCGTGGTTGCCCGAGAGCAGCACATCCGGCACGCGCCAGCCATTGTATTCCTCGGGCCGCGTGTAGTGCGGATGGTCGAGCAACTTCGCGTCGCCAAACGAATCCTGCTGCGCCGATTCCGCGTCGCCGAGCACGCCGGGCAATAGCCGCACGATCGCATCCGTCACCACGAGCGCGGCGAGCGCGCCGTTCGTGAGCACGTAATCGCCGATCGAAATTTCGTCGTCCACGAGATGGTCAGCCACGCGCTGGTCCACGCCCTCGTAGTGCCCGCAGAGCAGGATCAAATGCTTCTGTGTCGCGTATTCGCGCGCGGCGGCCTGGTTGAACACACGCCCTTGCGGCGACATCAGCACAACTCGCGACTCCGGCGTGCGCAGCGCCTCCAGCGCCGCATGGATCGGCTCGACCTTCATCACCATGCCCGGCCCTCCGCCATACGGCATGTCGTCGGCCGTGCGATGTTTTCCCGTGGCCCACTGGCGCAGGTCAATCGCCTCGAGCTCCGCAAGCCCGCGTTCGCGCGCGCGCTTCAGCATGCTCTCGCTGAGCGCGCCCTCGCAGATGCCGGGAAACAAAGTCAGTATCTGAATCTTCACACAATCCTCACAACGTCTTCGTTGGCCTTTATGAAGAACGGCGCTAGGCTGCGCAAGTGCTCGTGCGGAAACACCCCACGCTGAAACGTCTCTGGCTGAGGACCGCGCGCCGCGTCCGTCGCGGGACACGCCGCCGTAAAAAGCGCAGCTTTGCCGTCACGCTCTTCAAGCTCGGCCTCGCCGCATTCGTGCTGTGGGCGATCGTCGCCGGCTGCTACTACGCGTGGGCGCTCACGTTCGATCTCTCGGCCATCCGCGAAATGCCGCAGCGCTCCGTCGTGCTCGACATGGACGGCCATGTCTACAGCCGGCTCGCGGGCCAGGACCGCATCGTCGCGCCGTTCGATCACGTCTCGAATGATTTCGTCAACGCGCTCATCACGCGCGAGGACACGCGGTTCTACAGCCACCATGGCATTGACCCCATCGGCATCGCGCGGGCCATCGCGCGGAACCTGCTTTTCGGCGGCATGCGCGAAGGAGCCTCGACCCTCACGCAGCAGCTCGCACGCAACAGCTTCCCGCTCGGCGGAAAAAATATTCACCGCAAGCTCATCGAGGCCGCGCTCGCATTCCGCATCGAGACCGAGCTGACGAAGGAGCAAATCCTGGAGGCCTACATGAACCGGATTTATTTCGGCTCCGGCGTCTATGGCGTGGACACCGCGAGCCACGCGTATTTCGGCAAGCCCGCGTCGCAGCTCACGCTCTCCGAGGCCGCGCTGCTCGCCGGGCTCATCCGCAGCCCGACCCGCCTCTCGCCGTTCAACGACCTCGAGGCGTCCGTCAAAAATCGCAATGTCGTGCTCCACCGCATGCAGGAAACCGGACTCATCGATTCCGCACAACTCGACGAAGCCCTGCGCGAGCCCATCCGCCTCGCGCCGAAACGCGACAGCGTCCCGCAGGAAAACTGGGCGATGGGAACCATCCAGCAGGAACTCGAGGCCGTCGTCCCGCCCAGCCGCATCGAGGATGGCGGGCTGCAAATCTTCACCACGCTCGATCCCGCGCTGCAGGCCGCCGCCGAGCGGTCCGTCGCCACGCGCCTCGCACAGGTCGAGCACAGGCCAGGCTACCGGCATGCCACCAAGGCCGCCGGCGCGCAGGATTATCTGCAGGGCGCGGCCATCGCGATTGACAACCGCACCGGCGGCATCCGTGCGATCGTCGGCGGACGCGATTACGCGGACAGCAAATACAACCGCGCCACCGACGCGCTCCGTCCCGCGGGCTCGACCGTGAAGCCATTTGTCTTCGCCACCGCGTTCGCGAAGGGCGTGCGGCCCGGCGACAGCGTGTCCGACGCGCGCATCGGACCCGGCGAAATTCCGCGCGCGCTCGGCCATTACAATCCCTCGAATTCCGACAACACCTACGGCGGCGCCATCCGCGTGAGCGACGCCCTCGTTCACTCGCGCAACACCGCGACCGTGCGCGTCGGCCTGCGCACCGGCCTCGACGCCATCGCCGACACGATGGAGCGCGCCGGCCTTGCGCGCCCCATTCCGCGCTATCCCTCGATCTGCCTCGGCTCGTTCGAGACCACGCTCAAGAATCTCACCGCTGCCTACACCGCATTCGCGGACGACGGCATCCGCCAGCAACCGTGGCTCATCGAAAAAGTCGTGGACGCCGACGGCATGGTGCTTTTCAAGGCGACCGAGGGCCGCATTCGATTCCTCGACCAGCGCGCCGCCGACCAGACCACCGACATCATGAAGGACGTCATGACGCGCGGCACCGCTGCCAACGCCCGCGCGCTCGGCCTGCGCAAGCACGCCGCCGGCAAGACCGGCACCACCGACCAGTTCCGCGACGCGTGGTTCGTAGGCTTCACGAAATCGCTCACCTGCGGCGTGTGGGTCGGCTTCGACAAGCCACAGACGATTCTCCCCGGCGGCTACGGCGCCGACCTCGCGCTGCCGATCTGGGTGGATGTGATCCAGGCTGCGAACGCCAGTCGTTACCCGGATTAAAAATATTCGAGGGATTTCCCCCACGCGGCACGTCTATTGAATAACACCCACCCATTCATGCCACCGCTCAGAATCATCCTGCCGCTCCTCATCGCCGCCTGCTCGGTTTTCCCATGGCCGGACGCGACCGCCCAATCCGACGATCCCGCTCCTCCGCTGGCCACGACCCGCCGCACAATCCGGCCGAAGCCCATTGATGCAAGCGACCCGGTTGTGACCAAGGCTCCCGCAGCCTCTCAACCGGATGCCGCGACGGAATCCGGTTCCTCAAACCCCTGGAAAGCACCGATCGAATTGTTCCAGTTCCAGGGCTCGGGCACCCTGCAGACGTTCGCGGACAAAATTCAGTCACTGCTCGCAAAGGACGGCGTCCGCGTGATTGCCCAGTCCGGCGGGACGGATCCGCTGCCGGACTTGTTTTTGCCGGATACGAACCTTGAAAAAATTCTGAACCGCCTCATGTGGACCACACGGGGAGCATTTCAATATGATGTGCGGGTTGGCAGCGGCGACAAACCTCTGCTGGTCCTCGAATACAAGAATCGGACCCCGAGCGATATGTATCTGCCGGAATTCGATTTCAAAGGCGGCACCGTCCAGGATCTCGCCAACAAAATTCAAGCGGAGAAACTCGGCTGGACGAATATCCATGTGAATCCCGCCGCC
>JBOHXO010000141.1:0-1962 GCA_050737475.1 Chthoniobacterales bacterium | reverse complement strand
GCACCTACACGACCTCGACGGACGGCGCGATCTCCACGGAAAACTGGGCCTTCAATAACGACGGCACCACCACGCACGGCAAGCTCGTCGCAGATTCCGATTTCGGCGTGAGCGGCGGCACGGAAACTTTCAACGGCAGCTCCAGCCTCGAAGCCACGCACGTGGACGCCATCCACGGCGGCACGCAAAATTTCAACAACACCTCCTCGCTCATCGCCGGCTCCGACACCGCCGTCAACGGCGGCACGCAAAACTTCTACGACACGTCGAAACTCCATGTGGACGCAACCGACGGCATCGAAGGCGGCGCACAAAATTTCTACGAAAACTCCACGCTCGAGGCAGCCCACGCCTATTCCGTGAGCGGTGGACTCCAGCATTTCTACGACGACTCGAAGTTGATCGCCTCGGCCGCAAACGCCCTCGATGACGGCTACATCAACTTCCACGACGACTCGAAACTCCAGGCCACCGCCACGGACGCCATCACCGGCGGCGACCAAATTTTCCGCAACGACTCCACGCTCGAGGCCAGCCACGCCGATGCCATCACCGGCGGCGATCAGACGTTCTACGACGACTCCACGCTCAATCCCACAGTCGCCAATGCGGTCACCGGCGGCGCCCAGCACTTCTACGACAGATCCTCGCTCACCATCACCATCTCGAACGCGATTAGCGGCGGCTCCCAGTCCTTCGTGGACGACTCCACGCTCACCGTCAGCGCAGCCAACGGCATCACCGGCGGCCAGCAATTCTTCGACGAAGACTCCATCGTCACCGCGACCGTCGCGAACGCCATCAGCGGGGGCGTCCAGCACTTCTCGAAATTCTCCGAACTCCATGCGAACGCCGCCAACTCCATCTCCGGCGCGGACATCACGCTCTACGATGACAGCCTCATCACGGTCGGCGCCACGAATGGCCTCGGCAACGCCAGCGTGGAATTTTATTCCAGCGGCACGCAGCTCGCGCTCGGCGGCAATTCGACGACGGTTGGCAAAATCATTTCGGGCGGCAATGGCGTGATCCGCAACGCGTCGGCAACTCCCGCCATGCTCACCGTCAACCCCTCCAGCGGCCTCACCACCTACAGCGGTCTCATCGAGGATGGCGCCGGCGGCGGCGTCCTGTATCTCGGCAAGAGCGGCGCCGGCACGCTCCAGCTCACCGGCGCGAACACCTACACCGGCGGCACCTCCATCTCCGGCGGCATCCTTCTCGCGAACCACAACTCTTCGCTCGGCACCGGCACCGTCACGGTCACCCCGGGCGGCACGTTCGCAAGCGGTGGCGCAACCATCGCGAATGCGGTCACCGTCGGCGGCACCATCTCCCCGGGAAATCCCGACAACGCTCCAGTCACCTTCACCACGGGCAGCGAGTCGTGGGACGCTGGCGGCACCTATCGCTGGGACATCAAGGATGCCGCCGCCATTACTGGCAGTTGGGACCTCATCAGCATCAACGGCTCGCTCACCATCAACAGCACGCCCGGCTCGCCCTTCACCATCGCGATCTTCTCGCTCGACGGATCGAACGCCAACAGCAACGTCGCCAACTTCGACGGCAACGTGAACGGAAGCTGGGTCATCACCAGCGCCACCGGCGGCATCACCGGCCTCGAGCTCGACAACATGTCGGTGGACGCCAGCCATTTCACGAACTCCACCGGACCGGAAAGCTATTGGCAGGTCACTGCGAACGGCAACGACCTCGTCCTGAGCTACTACGCCATCCCCGAGCCCGGCATATGGGCCATGCTCCTCGCCGGCCTTGGCCTCGCAACGCTCGCCCTCCGCCGCACGCTCGGCACGGCGTTCAGCTGGTCGATGTTCAACTGGGTCGCCGACGTGGCCTGCCTGGCGTTCGCCTGTTACGCCGCGGGTGGCCATCCGTCGCTGGCCGGCCTGACCGTCGCCTACGCGGCGGCGCGCGCCGTCGGGTCGATCCCGCTCATGC
>JBOHXO010000140.1:0-8125 GCA_050737475.1 Chthoniobacterales bacterium | reverse complement strand
TTGTTGAGATTTTTGGGAACACCGGCGGCGACTTGCAGTCCGCCATTTCCAAGTCCATCGGGGACGCGCGGGAGTTTGCCGTTGCCATTGGGATTCTTGATGCGACCGGCGCCGGCGGCTGCACGCGCGGCACGCTGCATGGCTTTGACGGCGTCCATCGCGGCGGTGGTGCGGGCGAGGCGGTCCTTCGCGTTGCTCTGCGTCCTTGTCGCAGCTTCGCCTCCGGGATTCGCGCTGCCGACGCTGGTGCGCGCATGGACGCCCGGCATTGGCGCTCCGCCTCGCAGGATGTCTCCGGCGTGGAGGGCGGGCACCGCGATTGCCAGAAACGCGGCGAATATGGTGACGGCACGCGGCAAGGGACTAGTTCTTGATTTTTCCGTCGGCGAGTTTGTCGCCCTGATCCTGGACGTAGTTTTCGAGTTTGACCTTCGCGATGCCTGTGAAGGGCTCGCGTGCGGCGATGGCGTCGCCGAGGCCGTAGTGCTCGTAGCGGCGGAGGATTTCCTTTCCGAGGTCGTAGAGGGCGGCGTTTTTGCGCTGGGCCTCGGCGAGCTGGCGGTCTTTTAAAATGACCTTGCTGGCGAGATCGGCGCGCTTTCCGTCAATGGCCCTGGCCTGGTCGACGAGCTTGTTGTAGGCGTCCTTCCATTTGGCCAATGCGTCGAGCTGGCGGGCGTTGCGGGCGTCCTGCTCGGCGAGCAGTTGCTTTTGGTCGGCGATGGTCTTGTCGGCGGCGAGCTTGTTGTCGGCAGCCTGCTTGGTGAGTTTTTTGAGCTGGGCTTCGAGGTCCTTGATCCTAGCTTCGTCGGCGGTCTGCGTGGCCTGCAGCGTGGCGACCTGGCCCTGGGCGGTCTGGAGCTGGACCATGGTGTTGCGCAGGCTCTCGCGGAGCTTGGCGTTGATGGCGACCTGCGGGTCTTCCTCCGCGGCGCGGAGGGCCGGGAGAAGAAGGAGGAGAAGAAGGACGGAAAGGTGGCGCGGCAGCGCCCTCTTCATTGCGAATTTCGCATTTCGAATTTCGAATTTCATAAGTTTAGAAGCGGGCGTTGATGTCGAACTGGACGACGTCTTCCTTGTAGGGGGGGCCGGCGATGGATTCGGCGCTCATGTAGCGGACGCCGAGCCAGACGTTGGCGGCGACGGAGAGGTTGGCGCCGATGAGCCAGCCTTTGAGGTTGGTGCCGCCGCCGCCGAAGTCGGATTCCGTGAAGCCGTCAATGACGGCGTCGCTCTCGACGTAGCGGTAGCCGCCGAAAATGTTCCAGTCCCAGCGGTTGGCGAGGGTTTCGTTGCCGGCGGTGAGCTGGACGGTCCATGCGGTGTTGCCGCCGGCGAATTCGCCGATGGTGTCGGAGAGGTCATCGTCGTTGGAGCCGCGGTTGTTGACGGCGATTTCGTTGATGGCGCCCTGGTCGAACGCGGTGTTTTGCACCCATTCGCCGGTGAGCGAAATGATGAAGGGCTCGAAGTGCAGGTAGTCGAAGCGGCCGACGAAATCCACGTTGTGGTAGGGCGTGGCGAGTCCGTAATACTGCCACTGGTTGGTGGTGCCGAAGTCGTTGCTGGCGTTGGGCACGATGTCGCGCAGCGCCATGTAGGTGTTGCCTTTTTGGGCGAAGGACGGACGCGATGCGTCGGTGTCGCCGGCGTCGTTGGCGGTGAGCGGGGTGAAGGGCGAACTGAGCTGGCCCTGGACGTTCTGGAAGTAGAAGTAGCCGACGCCGGCCTTGAGGCGAAAATCCTTGTTGATGCGCCAGTCCGCGCCGCCCTGGATGGCGTAGAGCCATTTGTCGTAGCTGGCGAATTTCGCGGGCTGGTTGGAGGAGTAATTGAAATCGGTGTTGTAGACCGGGAATGCGCCACCGACCACAAACGGCGTGAAGCCGCGGAAGACTTCGTATTGCGCGCGGCCCGCGATGCCGTCGAAGCCGATGTCGTCGTCCCACATGATCGAGGAGACCGTGAAGAACGGGTTGTTGAACCGGCCGACCATGAGCGCGAGGTTGCGCTCGGGCGTGCCGCCGAGTTCGTATTGGATGAATGCGCGGTCCAGCCAGATGGCGTATTTGCTGAAGTTGCCGCCCTGGTTTTGGTAGGGCAGTCCCAGGCTCTGGTTGGTGGAGACGGGCGAGTTGTCCTGGCCGGTGGCGACGCGGATGCCGCTGGTGAAGCCCTGGCCGAGCGCGAGGTCGGCGCCGAAGCGCGCGCGCAGCCGCATGCGCTGGCGGTTCTGGTCCACGTTGAGCTGGGGCGAGAATTGGTCGCCGGCGACGTTGAAGGGCGCGCCGGTATTGATCGCGTTGAAATTCGGGAACGCGCCGGTGTTGTCGTTGCCGCTCGGGAAGGTATCGATCTCGTAGCGCACACGGATGTCGGCGAAGGGCTTGAAGTTGTTCAGCCATTTGGGAATGAGCTTCGGCGCGGCCCAGCCTTCCTCCTTCGCCTGCGCCATCACCTCGTCGCGCACCTGCTCGCTGATTTGATTTTTCACGATCGCGGGCACGTAGGTCACGCGCACGCTGCCATCATCCTCGGGCGGCGGCGGCGTCAATGCGATGGCCTGCTGCGCGGCCTGCTGTGCCTCGGTAATCGCGGCCTGCGTGGCGCTGACCTGCTGTTGCGCGACCTGCGCGTCCGCCTCCGCCTGCTGGATCAATTCCACCGCATCCTCCTTGGTCAATACGCCGCGTTCGACCAGCCGGTTGATCAAATTGACCGTCACGCTTTTCGACGGCCCGGGCGGCGCACTGGTGGTCAACGGGCCTTCCGAAAGACCGGGGTCTTTTGGCAATTCCGGTGCACTCGTCGCAGCTGTCGGATCCAATGCCTGCGCGTCCGCTTCGCTTTGCGCAGCCGCTGCGGCTGAGGCCGGCGTGGTGCTCGATGCGGGCACGGGCGCAGGGGTGGCTGCGGTCACGGCGACGGTTTCCGTGCGTTCGTCCTCAACGGCTGGCGCCGAAGCGGCGGGCGTGGTGACGAGTTCGCCCTTCGGCTCGGTCTGAGCGAGCGCGACGCCGCTCGAAATCAAAAGTGTGAGGAGAATGCGTGACATGGAAAATTAGTTGGGACGTTTTGCGTTGATGCGCATGACGATGGGCATGGGCATGCCCTCGGGCGGCGCTTCCGGGAGTTGGAGGCCGACGAGGATTTCGTTCTTGAGAGCGTTGTCGGTGGCGGCGTTGCCCGAAGAGCCGTTCAATTTGGCCTTGATAACGCGTCCGGTGGAATCGGCCCAGATGCGCACTTCCAAACCGAGCGAGGCGCTGCGGGTGAGTTTGTGCGCGCGCAAGGCCTGGACGACGGTCGTCTGCACCTTGGCGGCGTACCATCCATATTTGCTGCCGCCGCCGCCCCTGCCGCCCACCTGGCCGATGCCGTTGCCGCCGCCGGCCGTGAGGCCAAAGCCGCTGTCGCCCTCGCCGACGATGTTCGAGCCAAGGGTCGGCGCTGCCGGCGGATCGGGTGGTTTTTCCTCGGGCTTCTCCTCGGGTTGGAATTCGGGTTTTTCCTCCGGCGGAGGTTCCGGCGGAGGCGGTGTCGGAGGTGGTGGCGGCGTGGGCGGCGGAGGTGGCGGCGGCGCCATGATTTGCACCATCTGCACGGCCGCCTTCTTCTTACCGGGTTTGTGATCGCCAAAAACCGACCATGCGATTCCGCCGATCAGCAGCAGGCCCACGAGAATAATCGGGATGCGGAAGCGGCGGAAAAATCCGAGCTCCTCGTCCTCGATGATTTCGGGCGGTGGGGACTGGACGGCCATGGCTATTTCGGTGCCTGGGTGGCCAGGCCGACCTTGCTGATGCCCACGCGACCGACAACATCGAGCACGTCCATGATGCCCTGGTATTGCGTCTTGCTGTCGCCCTTCACGATGACGGGCAGGTCGGGATTCGACGACTTGGCAGCGCCGAGCTGAGTCTCGAGTTCGGGCAGCGTGACGGGCACGGTATTGAGAAAAATCTTGCCCTCGTTATTGACGGTGATGGCCTTGACTTTCGACTCGCCGATCGGCGGCGACTTGCTGGCCTTGGGCAGGTCCACCTTGAGCCCCTGCACGCTGGCCGTCGTCATGATGATGAAGATGAGCAGCAGCACGAGGTACAGATCCACCATCGGCGTGACGTTGATGTCGTCGTAGCTCTTGTTATCGTCAACTTGCATGGGATGGGCGCGGGACGGCGGTTCAGTCGTTGGTGGTCGGATAGCACTCGGCGACCTTGGTGATGAACTCGTCTATGAAGGTCTGCATGGTGCTGATGACCTCCTTGATGCGTGAACTCAGGTAGCTGTAGATGAAGAGCGCGGGGATCGCGACGGCGAGGCCTGCGACCGTGGCAAGCAGTGCGCCCGCGATGCCGGGGGCAATGGAATTGATCTCGACCTCACCGCTCTGCGCGATGACCGCAAACGTGATCATGACGCCGATGACCGTGCCCAGCAGGCCGAGGTAGGGGCCGCCCGCGATGCCGATGGTGAGGAAGACGAGGTGCGAGTTGAGCTTGTGCACGCCATGCACGAGACCCGTGTCGAGACTGGCCTTGATGGCCTGGATGGAGCGCAGGGAAAGGCCGGCGAACTCGCCGTTTGCACGCTCGATACGCTGGCGGATTTCCTCCGCGCCGATGTGGTAGATTTGATAGATCGGCGACTGGCGAAGGAACCGTTGCGCGGCCGGCGTGGCGGCGCCGCCGAGGCTCTTGATGCTCTCGGCGTCGTTGTGATCAAGCACGGTGAGATCGCCCGCAAGGTGGCTCCAGCGCTTGAGGAATTCGCTATTCCCTTTTTGGAGCTGGCTCAGAAAAACGAGTTTCTGGATGGCGACGACCCAGCCGACCGCGGCGAGAATGGCGCACAGGAAGATGACGACCCAACCGTCGAAGGTGAGCGCTTTCGAGATCGTCCCGAGGAGGGAAAGCTGCTTCACAATTTCGTTTTCACCGCCACCTCCGCTCGATTCATCCTCGCCGACCTGGATCAGTTTTTCGGCAGCCGTTCCGCCGGCCTGGCCGATGGCGGCGAGCTTGATGGCGCCTTCCTCGCGCGCCGTGTGGTCAATGGCCATCTCGTCAATTTCGCCGATGAACCCGGGAAGCGGTCCGCCGGGGCCGCCGCCGATATTGGCGGGGCCGCTGAGCGCCGGCAGCGCGACATTGAGGATGCCCGCGCTTTTTCCTCCGACATAAATCGTGAGTGTCTGGTCGCGCACGACGACGGCAAGATGCGTCCAGGCATTGAGCATGAGCGGCACCGTGGAGGCGACACGCTGCGGGCCGCCGGGGCCCTTCACGACCACGTAGGGCGAGCCGTTGGCGACGCCGATTCGAAATCCGGTCGCACCGTCCTGCCGATCGAAAAGCACGGCGTCGGGTTGGGCCACGGCCTGCTTGACCCAGGCGGACCATGTGAATGAGTCGCCCGCAGCCACGGCCAGCGAGGGGCTGGCGGGAATGACGATCGGCTTGTCGCCGAGCAGGCGCAGTCCGCCGGCAATGAGCGATCCGTCGCTGGCGGAGCCGGCGGTCGCGGCGTTGTTCTTTTGTCCGGAGGAATCCACCGCCGGCGCACCACGGTCGGTGAAGTGATAGACCAGTGCCGTGTCGGGAGCATAGGGCAGCTTGACGTCCTTCTCCGGCTTCGCCTCGGGGTTGCCGTAGTAGAGCCACAGGGTTGTCTGCGCGCCGGGCTTGAGGTCGGGCACGCGCACCCAGACGAGCGCTTCGTTCAGCAGGTTGTCGAATTTCTCGACCTGGCTCGGCAGCACGGTCTTGTCGTCGGCGGCGACGAACCGAATGTCGCTGCCATCGCCCTTCGCGGAGGTGAATTGAAAATTTCCGTCATGCAGCCGCACGAGCACGGTGGAACCACCGATTGGCGATGAGATCTCCGAGCCGGCGGAGGTCGTATCCACCGTGATTTTTTTGCGGGTGGTCCACTCGGGATTCCACCACGCGTGCGCAGGCGCTATCGCGCAGAGCAACACCGCCAGCAACATTCCCCATTTCGCATTTCGAATTTCGCATTTCATAAAAGTCAGAATTCCCCCCAGATGCGGAAGGTGAGGCGGAGGTCGCCCACGGGGCTGTCGGGCTGGGCGATGAGGGGCACGCCCGCGTCGAGGGAGCCGTTGAGATAATTGAGAAAACGAATGCGGCTGCCCGCGCCGATGCTCGCGAGATCAAAGCGCGATTGCTGCTCGGGCAGCGGGTCGTTGAGCGTGAGCGAGCCGCCTTCCACGAAGCCGTAGAAGCGCCATTCGTCTATCTTCGCGATCTTCGGCACCGAAGGCGTGCGCAGCTCGAGGGAGCCGATGAGCGCGTTGTCTCCGAGCACTTCGCTCTCGAGATAGCCGCGCACCGTGTCGAGGCCGCCGCCTGCGAATTGCTCGCTGTCCACCAGCGGTTCGCCCGTGATCTGGCCCTGCACCTGGCCGAATGCCTGGAATCCCCACGGCAGCTCCTGCGTGTGCGACGCGTCGCCGCGGAAGAGCAGGAAACTTCCGTCCGAGTCGAAGCGGCGGCTGTCGAACTCCTGCGAGTCGCTGCCGAGCGAGCCCGAGGCGAACACGATGCTCGCGCTGGCCTCCGTGGTGAAAGTTTCCGTCGTGAGCGCCGCGTTGTATTCGATGCTGAAGGGCCAGTAGGTCACCGGCGCTCCCGAGGCCACGCCGCCGAGCAGGATGTCCTGCTCGAGGTGCTTGTAATCAAGGCCCACGCTCAATGTGTGGTAGAAGCCCGTCGTGTTCGGCACCGGCAGCGTGAAGATCGCGCGCGCGCCGGCGATCTGGCCGTTGCCCGCGACGGCCCCGCCGCCGAGCGTGGACACGTTCGAGTTTTGCTGCGTGCCCTGCACCATGAAACTGAACCAGTCCACGCCCGGAATGCGCGCGATGTAGAACGCCGAATAAATCGTGGCGTCGTCGAGGTTCTGCGGCGCGATTTGAAAACTGAATCCCGCCGTGTGCCCGAGCTGCCAGAGGTTCGTGTAGCTCACCGATCCGTTGAGCCGCAGCGGCGTTGTGTTCTGGCTGTAGCGGTTGTTGAGCTCGAGGCTTCCGTGCAGCGGCAGCGTGTCCTTCACGGCGAGGTCCACGTCCATCGTGCCCGGCGTCACTCCGGGTCGCAGCGACGGCGTGATGCGGCGGTCCGCCATTTGATTGAGCGAGACGATTTCCCGCGACACGTCGTTGAAATTGGGAACGTTCCCCTCCGCAAGCGACGGCGCCCCGCGCTTGATCGCCTCGAGCGAAAAATACCGCGAGCCCTTCACGCGCAGCTGACCCACCGGCTGCTCGTTCACCTGCAAAAACACGATCCCCCCGCGCACTTCCTGCTGCGGAATTTCCACCGACACCGTCTGATATCCTTTTTCCTGATACGCCTTTTCCAAGGCCGCCCTTGCCTCCTCGATATCCCCGGCCGTCCGCCCGGGCCCCATATACGGATACACCGCTTCCTCCACCTCGGCCCCCGGCAGCTTCGTCGCTCCTTTCACCCGAATCTCACGAATGTAGGTCGTGTCTCCGCCTGCATTCGCCGACGGCTCCCCTCCCGCTTCCGCCGGGGCGCACTGCCCCATATCCGGGAATGCCGCAAAAAGGAGCAGGCCCATGGCGCAGTTTTTTCGAAGGGCTCGTTTAAACATCGTTAATAACGACTGATTAAATCGTTGTTACCCGATGAGTCAACGTCTATTTGACGAATTCTTCGTGAAAATAACTGATTTGAAGCCTCGATTCACCGGGGACGCTTCCTCTTTGAAAATTGAATAACGATTATAATGGTCGTTTTTTAATTGACCAAAACTCCTTCTGGCGCGAGAAGGAACCGTGGTTTTCTCCAATAATACCGTCGCAGGCGCCTAGGCCCTGGTTTCATGCAGATCTCGATGCGAACCGACTACGCGCTGCGAGCGCTGGCGACTCTCGCCGAGAACTATGGAGAGCGTCCGATTTCCATTCCCGAACTCGCGCGGCGCAACGACGTTCCGAAGCGTTTCCTCGAGCACATCATGCTCGATCTCAAGCAATGCGGCTGGGCCAAAAGCATGATCGGAAAAAAGGGCGGCTATGCGCTTTCGCAGGCCCCCGACCAAATCACAATCGGCGCGGTGATCCGGCATTTCG
>JBOHXO010000139.1:0-5528 GCA_050737475.1 Chthoniobacterales bacterium | reverse complement strand
AGGCGCTCACGCTCATGCAGACCGGCAAATCGCAGATCGTGCCCGTCGTGCTGCTCGACAAGCCGAACGGCCATTACTGGGAGACGTGGCGCCGCTTCATTGACAACGACCTGCTCGGCGCCGGCCTTGTCTCACCGAGCGATTTCAACCTCTACTCGATCACGCAGAGCGTGGACGAAGCGGTCGCGGAAGTTCTCAAGTTCTACAAGGTTTTCCATTCCTACCGCTGGGTGCGCGAGCGCATGGTGATCCGCCTGATCCGGAAATTGACGCCCGCCGCGCTGGAGGCGCTCAACGAAAAATTCGACGTGCTGCTCGCCGCCGATCGCATCACGCAGACCACCGCCCTCCCGGAGGAGAACGAGGAAACGCAGATTGCCGAACTGCCGCGGCTCGTGCTCACACCGCACAAGCGCGACTTCGGCATGATCCGCGCGCTATTGAATGGCATCAACGAATCCGAGACCGAGGGTGGCGAAGCCGCCATGGGTTCGGGAGAAGCCGTCACCGTGCGTCAAAGCGACGCGCCACCCGCGAAGGTGAAGGAAGGATTTTAGGAAAATGCGAAATGGGGAATGTGAAATTCGGAATGAATGCGGAAGGAGTTAATCGCCCGTTCCAAATTTCGCACTTCGCATTTTCCATGGCTAGCCGCCCCAGCGGCCCTCGACGGCGGGCATGACGCCGGGCTCGATGATGGTCGAGTAATCGGTCTTGCCCATGGCGCCGATCATTTTCTTCCCGGTGGAAAGGCGCCAGTAACGGCTCATGCTTTCGCCCGTGTGGCAGCCCCAGCTCTTGACGTAGGCCTTGCGTGTGAAAATGCCGCGGTGGAGTTGCCAGAGATCGGTCTGGTGCAGCCACGCTTTTGAACCGCTGTCCACTTCGTTGCTGTAATCGAGCATGAAGCAACGGCTGTTCGAGTGGCCGAAATATTCGAAGCCGGAAACCTTGAACTGGTCGCGCGACTGGCCGCCGTTGAGATACGCAATGACATCGGGGCCGCCGCTCACCCAAACGAGATTGACGCCGTATTTGGTGCACACGGATTGGATGTCCGCGATGTGATCCTGGCCGGGGTCCTGCCGCTCGGTGCGACGCTGGTAGCCCCGCTTGTAAACGAGCCACGTGATACGCAGGCTGGGGCCGTAATCCCTGCGGAGCTGCTCGATGCGATAGCGCGAGGCGCGAATGAAGTTGCCCCAGAAACGATCGTGCGGGACGGCTTTGTATTTCTCCCACTCGATGAGCGAAGGACCGCCGGTGAGGATGACGTATTCGCCGTCCGTCTGCGCGCGCAGTGCCGGGGCCGCGAGCAGGACAAGCAGGAGTAGGAGCAAACGGAGCCGCATGATTCCGGTAAAATCTCCCGCCAGCCGCGGTATTCAAGCTGAAATACCGAGCCACCTTCGGGCTTCGGCGGGTTTGTCGGTCGTAATTCCATCCAGTCCGAGCTCTGCGCAACGCTGCGCACCGCCGCCGCGATTGATCGTATAGGTGAAGATAATGCGGCCGTCCTCGCGCAGCGGCCGGAGCAGTTCCGCGGTCATGCGGCGTTCGTGTCGCAGGTCCACGCCGTCAATGCCGAGCTCGCGCACGCGGCCGGCCAGGAACGCGCCGCGCTGTTTTTCGGGAACGGATGCGTAGTCCTTGAACAGCCAGAGTGTGCGGCACGCGGGCATTTTTCGTTTTGCTTCCGCGATTGTTGCGGGATCGAAAGCGATGAGCGTGATGCGGTCGTGCGATGCTTCGGAAAGTTCCGTCGCAAGCGCGTCGGTGAGATTCTCCTTCAACTCGAGCACGAGTTGCCCGAGCGGCGGAAGTTCGTCGAGGATTTCCCGCAGCGATGGCACGCGCTCACCGGTCCAGCGGCGGTGCTTCCAGCGGCCGGCGTCCATTGTTCGTAATTCGTCGAACTTCAGATTGCGGATGACGCGGGCATCACCGAGCGTGCGACGGCCGTTCGCATCGTGTATGGCGACGATCCGGTCGTCGGCGGTGAGGTGAAGGTCCGTCTCGATGCCATCGGCTCCCTGCTCCCACGCAAGCCGGAAGGCGGCCATCGTGTTTTCGGGTGCGTCGTGCGATGCGCCGCGATGGGCGATGACAAGCGGTGTCATTGGCCGGGGGCCGGCTGTCGTGACCGCTCGAGAATTTTTTCGATTTCCGCGGCGTCTTCCGGATTCATTGTGACCGCCTCGACGAGTTCCTGCGGCCTTGCGTAGCGTGGATCGAGAGCAATGGCTTTTTGCAGGACGGTTCCGGCGTCGCCGTGGCGTCCCATGCGCTCGAGAATCATGGCTGCGCCGGCCCACGGATCGGGCTGCTTTTCGTTCGTCAGCTGCAAGGCGCGGCCAAAGGCTTTCAAAGCCCCGTCGTAATCCCCGGCATCGCCCAGCGCATAGCCGAGGTTGTCCGCGGCCGTCCAGGAATTCGGGGAATTTGCGGTGGTGTCGCGCCAGAGGTTCAAGGGATTCGCAAAGACGGCCTGCCGCTGCCATGCAAGGCACCCGAGCGCGATGGCGATGAGGAAAATTGCGCCACCGGCGATCTGGAAGAAACGTTTTCGCTGTGCGAGCAGCAACGCCGCGCAGACCGTCGCTGCGATGCCTGCCATCGGCATGTAAAAAAAGCGGTCTGCGACAGGTCGGAAGAGGGGGATGAAGTTCGATACAGGTGCGAGGCCGAGCCAGAATATCGAGGTGCCGAGCAACGCGAGCCTGCTTTTCAGCGAGAGGATTGTCTGCACGGCCAAAAGCACCGCCAGCACGGCGATCGCACAGGTGAATAAAATCCATGTGATCGTCTGCGGTGTGTATTCGGCCGGAAAATGCAGGGGGAATATCGCTGCGACATCCTGCGGCATGTAGTCCGCGGAGAGATGCAGCGGCCATGCGACTTTCGAAAATAGAAAAACCCATACCCGCGGCTCGAGTTGCAGCACGGCGCCGAGTGATCCGCCGATGTATTGCGGTTTTTGCGGGAAGATTTTCGACACTTCGGGCGGCAGGGCAAACCTCGCCACGACGAAACTTCCGACGACGACAAACACGGCGGCCAGCAAAATGCCCCATGCGCGATGCGGCTTTGCGCCGCGGAAAATCCACGCAAACAACGCGAGTATCAACGGCACGACGAAGCCGGATTCCTTTGATGCGGCGGCAAGGAATGCCGAGACGACGCAGGCCGCGCCGCACGCAATCGTGCGCAGCTGGCTGCCGCAGGGAAAGTGGATGGCGAAGGAAAGCGCCGCGAGCGTGAAGAACAATGCGAGCGGATCCTCGCGGTCACTGACCTCCGAGATCGGCTCCACGAGCATGGGGTGGGCGATGAAGATCAACGTGCCGGCCGCCGCGGCCATCCAGACTCGCTGTGCCGATTGGGTGGGGGAGATCTCAGCACCAAGCCGCGCGAGCAGCAGAAAAAGCAGTGCGGTGTTGAATGCGTGCAGCAGGTTGCTCGTGAGGTGGTAGCCGAAGGGGTTGCGTCCCCAGACGAGGGAATCGGTCATCAAAAAAAACAGATGTACCGGCCGCGTGCCGTCGAGCACGTCCTGGCCGACCACGCGCAGCGAGGCGACATCGGCGAAGTGCGCCGGCGTGTGGATGTAGGAGTCGTATTGGATTTGCGCCTCGGCGTCGTAGACGAAACCGGACCAGAGGGAGCGCGAGTAAAGTGCGAACGCGGCCAGTCCGAGAAGGAGTGCCAGCCCGAGTTGCGTTCGCGCAGGGGTCATTGGAAACCGAAAAGCTTGCGGCTCTCGATGATCGTGGCGACCTCCGCGGGGACCATGGCTTTCCATGTCGCATCCTTCTCGCGAATTTTCGAGAGCACCTGCGCGGAGGTGATGCCGAGATATTCGCGATGGTAGTTTTCCATCGGGCGGATGAATTTGTTGTCGAGCAGGTGACGGTAGAGGTGCGCGAGATTTGGCGCGACGTTGTATCCCTCGGCGTTCGTGAGCGTGCCGTCGGGCGAAAGAAAGGGATAAACGTAGAGCTTCACGCCGGTCTTGAAGAGGCGCCCGAGGCCCTCGAGGATGCCGCCCTCGAGCTCGCGGTAGTATTTTTCCTCGAAAATTTCCTGCATGCTGGGGAGGCCGAGCGGCATGCCGATCATGCGGTCGGTGTAGCGGGTGAGGTAGTTGATGAGGCGGTAGTATTCGCCGTAGTTCGAGATGAGCACGGTGCGGCCGAGCGCGCCGAGCATGTCCACGCGATCGAGAAAGTCGAGCAGGTCGAGTTCGCCGCTGCGCAGCAGGTTTTGCATCGTGATTTCCATGAGGACGAGCGGCTCGCCGTCGCCAAGCTGCTCCTCGGCGAGGAACATGCGTCGCGCGCAATCGAGCATGTCATTCGTGACGAGTGTGACGGGCCGGAAACTGCCGCGCTCGACGAGGATCGGCTTTTTGTAAAAGGCGTCGGCGGCATTGATGACATCGCCGTCGGGGCCGAAGAGCGCGGCTTTCGTGAGACCCTCGGTGACGAGATGCAGCGCCATGAGGCGATTGTCCACGTGCGAAAAATCCGGTCCGGAAAAACGGATCATATCCACCTCAATGCGATCGGAGGAGAGATCGTCGAGTAGCGAGCTGATAAGCGAGTCAGGGCGGTTCTTCAAATAGAACGCGCCGTAGACGAGGTTCGCGCCGATGATGCCGAGCGCTTCCTGCTGGGCGAGGTTCTCGGTATCGAGCATGCGGACATGCATGATGATTTCGTTGACCGGGCCGCGCGGCGACGATTGGAAGCGAACGCCCATCCAGCCGTGGGATTCGTCGTGCTTGCGAAAACTGCGCGCGGCGACGGTATCCGCGAAGACGAAGAAACAGCGTTGCTCGCCGAGCTTGGCATCGAGCCGCTCGACGAGAAGATCGAACTCGTGGCTCAGCATCGTATTGAGACGCTGGCGGCTGACGTAGCGTCCGCTCGCGCCGTAGATGGCGTCGCTGAACGTCATGTCATAGGCGGAGATTGTCTTGGCGATGGTGCCCGACGCACCGCCGACGTGGAAAAACCGCCGTGCGACTTCCTGGCCGGCGCCAATTTCCGCGAACGTGCCGTAGACCCGGCCGTCCATGTTGAGTTGAAACGCCTTCTTGTTGACCTGCAGGTCGAGCTTTACGTCCATCGAGAGGGATACTCGATTTTCGAGGCTGGATTTTCGATGGAAAAAGTCAGTCGCGGCAGATGCGACGAAGACGACGATATTTTTCCCGCGCGAGCATTCCTCCGGCAGCCATTGCCAGCAGCAGCAACGATGCCGGTTCAGGGACGGCGGCCGCGGTGAAAGAGGATGTGAATGACGTGCTGTCGAGCAAGCCTGTGGCGCCGGTTTGCGTGTCGTGCAAAACCCATGTCGCGGTGAAGCTGCCCGCGATATCCACGCCGAATGCGCGTCCGTGAATGTGGCCGTAGGGGTCGGACGGGATTCCGTCACCGGGCGAGCCTTCGAACCATGATTGTTCGGTGAGGGGAATCACGCCGTCGCCGGTGAGCAGACCGGTTCCTATTTGATAGACCCAGAGC
>JBOHXO010000138.1:0-2069 GCA_050737475.1 Chthoniobacterales bacterium | reverse complement strand
CTCCAGCGGCGAGGCCACGTAAACGAACTCGCCCTCGACGTAGCCCTGCACGCGGTCCGATTTTCCGCCGCCGCAGCCGGCCAGCAGACACGGAGCCAGCGCCATCAACATCAATCGTCGCTTCATAGTTTGAATCTCCCCTGCCCTGTCATGACGCCTTCGAGAAATAGAATGATGATCTCGGTGAATGCCGCGCGCGCCGTGAGACCGAGTTCGGTGAGTTTTTGGGGGTTCACAATCGAGTCTGCTGCGCCGACGAGGAATTCAATCATGATTCGCTCCGGCACGTCGCTGCGAATCATTCCCGCCGCGACTCCTTCGCGAAGCACGCTGGCAAAATGGCGGTGGATCATTGACCGCCGGTGCGCGCGCACTTTTTCGAACAGCTCCGGCATCTCGCGCGCCACATCCCGCATGAAAGGCGGCTGCACTTCCTCGGTGTGCTTGCGAACGCAGGCCAGCAACGCGTGCAGGCGCTCCGGAAATTGAAAGCGCTCGTCGCCGGTCACCGCGCTAAGTTCCGCCTCCACCTCGCCGAATTTGTCGGCCAGCACCGCCTCGAGCAGGGCGGTTTTGCTGCGAAAATGGGTGTAGAGCGTCTTCTTGCTCATGCCCAACTCCGCAGCCAGGTCGTCCATGGTCACCCCGCGAAACCCGTGCGCCAGGAAGTGACGACGGGCACCTTTGATGATGCGATACCGGGCCGTCATCTCTGTATTCTGGGAGCGCTTAGGCATTGGAAACTATTTAAGTATCTTCAGTTTCCATTTGGAAGCAAGCGGAATTTTTATGGAGAGAGTCAATGAGATGAGTCAGGCACTCGCGGCGCGAGTGCTTCTACCTTGGGAGGGGAACCGCACCGCGGGTTTCCGAAGCCACGTCATCCCGCGGCGCGGGATGCCCTACCCTCGAAGGAGGCTGCTTTGCAGGCCGGGACTCACATCACCACGACCGGTCACCGGCTGCCCAAAACTCATGCCGCGGACAATTGCGCTCCGGCAAAAAAGCCGGCCTCTTCGTCAGAAATCAACTTTGCGCGACCGCGGATTCGATCCAGCAGCACATCGCCAATGAGCGCGGCTGCCCGGTCAAAGCCCAGGCGCCCGGTGTTGAGGATGAGGTCGTAGCTTGCGGGGTCCTCGATGCGCGTTCCGAAATTCTGCTGCAGAAAGCGGCGGCGGCCGCGATCGGTTCTCGCGATGAATTCCACAGCCTCGGTCTGCGGACAGCCGTGAAGTTCCTGAACGTTTCGCACGCGCTGCGCGAGCGGAGCGACCAGGCGAACATGAATGACGTTCGGCAGTCGCTCGGTGACGATGTTTCCGCCGCGGCCGACGATGATGGCATTCCCCCGTCGGGCAAGACCCAGCATTGTTTCCGAGAGCCCTCGCACCATTTCCGACGCGGAGGGATGCAGGCCGAGCAGATCCTCGACGGTGTCCGGGAGAAAATGTGTGGCATCCTCCGGCAGATACTGGCTGAGATGCGCGGGCATGCGGTGCTGCTGCAGCGCTTCCTGCACGAGGTTTTGATCGAAGACGCGCCATGGTTGCGCGTCGTGCGGTTGACGCATGTCGAGGTAATCGGCGAGCCGGTGTGCGACGGAGCTTCCACCCGCGCCGGCCTCGCGCGAGATGGTCACTGCAAATCCGCCCTTCGCGGCCGCGGGCGACCGGCTGGCGCGATGGGCCAGCACATATCCACCCATGTGGTCATGCAGCGTGTGTTTCATGGGAGCCTCCTTGAGCACGCGCCGCGCAGGCGAGTTTCCACATCCATGCGCTGAGTCCGCCGATCACGACGAACGCCAGCACGCTCGGCCACAATGGCATCACGTGGCCCGCCACCAACACCTCGGGACGGATGAACAGGCGCGCGAGTTGTGCGAGGGACATCAATGCAAACACCGCGCCGGCGACGCGTAATCCTGTGAGTTGTGCATTCATATTATATAGTTCGCATCACGCGGGGTAGGCGCCCGTCACAAAATGCTCCATGTCGTCGAGCGCGGCGCTTTGCGCTCCGATGATCCAATTCACCACGTCGCCGATCGAAAGAATGCCGACGAG
>JBOHXO010000137.1:0-1703 GCA_050737475.1 Chthoniobacterales bacterium | reverse complement strand
CGCGCACCTGGTCCATGTCCTCCGCTTTCGTCGGTTCGGGATAGAACCTTCGCTCAGCGGCATCGGAAAGCGAGCCCGGCTCGGACAGCGACGGCACGTCGCGCACCAGTTCCGCAAGCAGCGGGTGGATCTGCCGGAAGCCGACGCGGGATTTGCCGGACGTGAAAAACTCCATGGACGATTATTCCCCGGCGCGCTCGATGGTGGCGAGCAGGAGATAGCCGTGCAACTGCTGCACGTAGAGCTCCGCCTTCTCGCGTTCGCCGGTCCAGAGTACCGAGCGACCGTGCTCGTGGACTTCGAGCATGTGCTTCTGCGCGCGCTCCTTTGGGAAGCCGAACACGCGTCGGAAGACCATGGCCACGTAGCTCATGAGATTCACGGGATCGTTGTGCACAATCACGCTCCACGGCTGCGCCAGCGCGGTTTCGCTCTCGACCGCGGGCTGCTCGATGGTCTTCGTAGCCATGAAAAAAACGCGCGGCTCAGGCGGCCTCGAGCTCGAGCGATGGACCTTCCTCGATGCAGTCGGCGACGAAATCGCAGACTTCCACCACGGGAGCGGCGGGTGCGCCACCGCAGATTTCCTGGAAAAGATATGCGCCGATGGCAACGCGGTCGTGCAGCGAAAATGCGGCGCAGCGCGCGGCGAAGACAATCGCGAGATGTCCCGGCGTGGAGCCATTGGCCGCGGCGTCGGCAAGGCGCGGCAGCAGGCGATCGCCGCGAAGCTCGCTGCCAAGCTGGGCGAGGCGGCGGCCGGCGCGGCGGCTGTTCCCGCCGGCGGGAGCGGCAAGGTGGTCCGTGAGGCGCACGTCCACCGCGCAAATTTCCCGCAACTCGCCACGGCGCGCGTGCGTGAGCGTGGCTCGCAGCGCCGGCAGCAGCACCGGTTCAAAAATCGTTTTCCTCCACGCCTCCGCATCCGTCGCGAAAGCAGCGGTCGTGCGAAACGTCACCGGCCCGCAGATCGCGAAGTCGGGATTCGCCACGCGCGCGGCCGCCCAGATCGGGCCGAGGCCGTGGCGGAGTTCATCGGGGTGCTGGATTTCGGAAATCATGTTTCGCTCATATTAGCGATTTGCGCGCGGCGTTCAAAATCTTTGCCTGCCGGGAATGCATACTCCGTGCCTGCGCGGGCTTGACATCGTCGAATCCGTTGAGGTGAAGCAGGCCGTGAATGATGTAGAGCGCGAGTTCGTCGTCCGGCGTCGCGTCGTAGCGGAGGGCGTTTTCGCGCGCGACTTCCGCGCACACCACGATCTCTCCGTAGGGGAACGTGATCACGTCGGTCGGCCCGGCGATGCCGAGAAAATCCACGTGCACGCGGCTCATTGCCGTGGAGGAAATAATGGCGACGCTCACCTCGGCGAGGTCGGGGAGGACGGGCGGCTGCGGGCCGCGAATGTCGAGGCAGAGGGGAATCGCGGCGTGGGCGAGGCGGCGGATGCGGGCGAGATCAACGCGCAGCGCGCGCTGGCGGTTCGCGATGTGCAGCTCAGGCGGCGGATTGCTCCGAGCGTTTTGTCGGGACATCCCGTGTTTCCTTCGTTTCGCGGCGTGCGGGATAGGCGACGCGCGAGTGCATCATGCTTGCGAGGGTGGCGCGCAGGCTTTCGCCGACGCGGCGGATTTCGTCGAGTGTGAGCGGGCATTCGTCGAGTTGGTGGTCGGCGATGCGGCTGTCGATGATGTCGGCGACG
>JBOHXO010000136.1:0-2855 GCA_050737475.1 Chthoniobacterales bacterium | reverse complement strand
GTCTCGCCCTTGATCACGGGAATCGAGAAGCCGCGCAGGATTTCCTGCGTGCCAATGCGCTGCACGAGGTCGCGCACATCAATCATCACCGCGCTCATCCGCTCACCCCTGCCGGAAAGAAAATGTTCAACGCCATTGTGAGGAAGAAATTCGCGATCAGCACCGAGAGCGAGCCGATGACAACAGCCTCCGTGGTCGCACGGCCCACGCCGACAGCGCCGTCCTTCGCATGCAATCCCTCGCGGCAACTGATGAACACGATGATGATCGCAAAGACGAATCCCTTGATCACGCCCATGAAAATATCCTCGGCCTCCGTGAACTTGTACATGTTCAACAAATAGTAGGACGCGCCGACGCCGAGGAAATTCGTCGCCACGAAGTAACCCGCAATGATTCCGCAGAAGATGCATTCGCCGACGAGGAGTGGCACCGAGATGATCATCGCCAGCGCCCGCGGCCCCACGAGGTAATCCACCGGATGCACCGCCAGCGCCCGCAGCGCGTCGATCTGCTGCGTCACCTTCATCGTGCCGATTTCCGCACTCATCGCCGCGCCCACACGCCCAGCCACCATCAAGCCCGTGAGCACCGGCCCCATCTCGCGGCACATCGCCACCGAGACCACCGGCCCCACCGCCGATTCCATATTCAATCGCGCAAATTGAAAATAGGTCTGCGCCGTCAGCACCGCGCCGGTAAACGCACCGGTCACGATCACCACCATCTGCGAACCAAATCCAATGTGGCTGACCTGCCGCAGCATCAAGTTCAGACGAACCCTGCCCGCAAAAATTGAGGCGAAGGTCTCGCCGGCCAGCTGCGTGACCTGCCCGAGATACGAGCAGAAGCCCATGCAGAGGGAACCAAGCGCGGAGACCGGGTTCATTCGCGCGAGGCGGGTACGGCGCCGATCGGCGACTCCGCGCCTTTCAAACCATCAACCTCTGCGTCTTCTTCTTGTCCGAGGTCACCTCGGGCGGAAGCGCGCCGACAAACTTCGCATCAAGTCCCGCCTTGCTGAAAAGCGATTTCAACGATGGCAGCGATGGAGCGTGCCCGGCGAATTCCATGTAAACAATGTCGTGGTTCGTATCCACCTTGTAGCGGATGCTGGTCAACGTATCCAACTCGAGGGCAAGGGCCATCATCTTCTCCGGCGCGCGCACGCCGGCGGCGTAAATTTCAACCTCGATCATGTAAAAATCATCCGCTTGCTTGCGGAGTGTGGCAAGGCGGTTTTTGTGTAAAACCCGGAGTTCGCCGGTTTTGCAAGCTGTAGGTCACTAGGGTTTGGGTGTGATGCGCACAAAAAGCGTCGCCGCAAAAATCACCACCGCACCCCCCACGCCGAGACCCAGAAACTCGATTCCCGGCTTCCACACGGTGGAATGCGCCGCGGCGGGAGCGCCCGTGGACGCGGCCTGCGATTCCGTCCAGCCGAGCGAGCCGCCGAGGCCCGCCCAGACGCCAACAGTCGCCACGAAAAGCACGAGGGCAAATGCCCGCACGACCATTTTCATAATGATGCGAGTGTATTCATACCGGACGGATGCGCGAATGCATTTCGGCTAGCCCGGCAGGGCCACGCCCTGCGTCTCCGAATGCAGGTCGCCGTGCTTTCCAAACGCCTCGGCGATGCTGCCGTGGCGACCGTTCGGCGCCGGCGCCTCGTCGTGTCCCTGGAACTTCACGCCCACGATCTTGCTCACGCCATGTTCCTCCATCGTCACGCCAAAGACCGTGTCCGCGCGAGCGATGGTGCGCTTGTTGTGCGTGATCACCACGAACTGACTCTGCTCCACGAAGCGATCGAGAATCTTGATGAACCGGCTGATGTTCGACTCGTCGAGCGGCGCGTCCATTTCGTCCAGCACGCAGAACGGGCTCGGCTTCACCATGTAGATAGAGAAGAGCAACGCGACAGCCGTCATCGTTTTCTCGCCGCCCGAAAGCAGCGTGATGCTCTGCAGCTGCTTGCCAGGCGGCTTCGCGATGATCTCGATGCCGCATTCGAGCGGATCACTCTCGTCGGTGAGCAGCAGGTTCGCCTTCCCGCCGCCGAACAACTCGGTGAACATCTCCTGGAAATTCACGCGAATCTTCTCGAACGTCTCGGCGAAGAGTTCCTTCGTGGTCATGTTGATCTTTGCGATCACTTCCAGCAATTCCGCCTTCGAGACGACGAGGTCGTTGTTCTGCTGCTCGAGGAACGTGTAGCGCTGCTCGAGTTCGTCGTATTCCTGGATCGCGTCGAGATTCACCGGGCCCATGCTGTCGAGCTTTCCGGTCAATTCCGTAACAAGTTCCTCAATGCGGCCCCACGGAATTTCCTCGCGTGGTTCATCCGCCGCGGATCCTTCTTCCTCCTCGGCCTTGCGGTCACGCAGCAACGTGAGCATCGAATACGTGTCGGGTTGAAACTCCTCGAGCGAGAGATGGTATCGCTGCGAGACATGCGTCGCGACATTCTCGATGCGCATCTCGAGCTGCGTGCCGCGCACCTCGAGGCGACTGCGATTTTCCTGCAACTCGCCAAGCTCGCGGCGCGAAGTGCGGAGCGACGCCTCGAGCGCATCCACGCTCTCCTGCAATTCTCCGCGCTGCGCAATGATTCCTGCGGCCTGCTCTTCGCCGCTTTCGAGAAGCAGTTTCCAATTCTCGATGCCGCCCTGCATTTCGGCGGACTCGGACTGCAGGCTCGACACGCGCGTTTCGTATTCCGCGATGTCCTGCTCGCGCTGCGCAAGCAATTCGGTGAGCTCCGCGACGCGCGCGTCGAGAGGTCCGCGCTGGCGGGCCAGCGTCTCCTGCTGCTGGCGCTCGGTGGCGACGCGCACGCGCAGTTCGTTGAG
>JBOHXO010000135.1:0-9382 GCA_050737475.1 Chthoniobacterales bacterium | reverse complement strand
ACCTCTGCCAGCGCGCCATCCTGCCGACCGGTCCGTTTTTGCTCACAGCGCGATGCGTGGTGGATACGTCGGATACGATTGATGTGAATCGCGACGCGGAATTCGTGCCCATCCAGACGGTGCCCGATCCGATTTTGAAATATCTCATTCCCAGCCGCTACTGCCAGTCGGACCAGCTCGGAGGACTCGCGCGAACCATCGTCGGCGGTGTGGCGCCGGGCTATCCGCAGGTCGAGGCGATCACGAAATGGATTCACGAAAACGTGCGCTACCAATATGGCACGAGCAATGCCTCGACCTCGGCGCTCGAGACATCGCAATCGCGCGAGGGGGTGTGCCGCGACATGGCGCATCTCGGCATTGCGCTCTGCCGCGCGATGAACATTCCGGCGCGTTTCGTGAGCGGATTTCTGCACGAGCTCGACCCGATGGATTTGCACGCGTGGTTCGAGGCTTATGTGGGTGTGCGATGGTTCACGTTCGATGCGACCCAGCGGAACGCGAGGGGCAATCGTGTTGCCATCGGCTACGGACGCGATGCCGCGGATGTCGCGCTGCTCACGCATTTTGGTCCACTCTCGCTCAACGAACTCAAGGTGCAGGTGCGTGCGGCGCCCTGATCGGGCTTGCCTTCCCGCGTCGCGCCGACGAATTTACAATTCGCATGCCGCCTGAGGACCCCCATATGAGCGAACGCTCGGAGAAAGCCGCGAAAATCATCGCGCAGCCGGGCAACTTCAAGGTTTGCGAGAGTTGCGATTCCATCGTGGCGAAGCGTGTCGCGCTCTGCCCGAATTGCAACGGCTACCGTTTCGACAGCAACGCAGAGCGTGTGATCGAGCAGGCGAAGGCCCTGGCCGCACGCGCGCAGACCACCGTCACGCACGAAGACCTCCAGTGAGTGCTGCGGATTACGAGGTCGCCATCGTCGGAGGCGGGCCTTGCGGGTTGCTCACCGCGCTGTTGCTTGCGCGACGTGGCGTGCGCTGCGCAGTCTTCGAGGCAAAGGTCGAGCCGCTGCGGCTTCCGCGGGCGATGAGCATCTCGCGCCGTTCCGCGGAGATTTTCCAGCAGCTCGGGCTGCGCGAGCGCATGCTCGACTCGCACATTCAACCGGGCGCCTACGACCTCGCCATCTGGGCCGGGTCGCTCTGCGGCGAGGTCTACGGCCGCGTGGCTTGGCCGGAGGACGACCCTGCGATCGTTCCATATCCCGCATACCATTGCCCGCAGACGACCACCGAGAGTGTCCTGCTCGAGGCGCTCGAGGCGGAACGGGACGCCAGCATTTTCTTTGATCACGAGGTGACGATGATCGAGGAGGTGACCGGCGTCGTGCAACTGGACGTTCGCCGTGGCCGGCACGATCAATCGCTGTCCCTCACCGCGCGCTACGTCGTGGCTGCGGATGGCGCGGGCAGCCCCGCGCGGCACGCGCTCGGCATCGACGCGATCGGCCCCGGTGACCTCGGGCATTTCCTCAACACGTTCTTCCGCGCGCCCTACGGAGCGCACTGGAAGGAGAAGCGCGCGGTGCTTGCCCATATCCTGCGACAGGATCTCTTCGAAGTCTTCGTCGCGGTGAATGGCGACGACCTGTGGTTGATGCACCATTTTCTCCAGCCGGACGAAAAGCCGTCCGATTACACGCCGGAGAGGCTCGCCGAAATCGTCAAAAACGCTTCCGGACTCCCGGATGTGCCCGTCGAGGTGCTCGGCGTGAGCCCGTGGGTGATGAGTCCGAAAGTCGCCGCGCAATTTCGCAAGGGCCGCGTGTTCCTCACCGGCGACGCGGCCGCGCGTCTCTCACCCGCCGGCGGTCTCGGCATGAACACCGGCCTGCAATCCGCGCACAACCTCGCGTGGAAACTCGCCGCCGTCCTGCATGGAGCGCCTGAGAGCCTGCTCGACACCTACGACGCCGAGCGCAGGACACATGTCATGCATACGTTCGAGAATTCCGGCCGGCTCGGTGCGGAGGTCTGGACGATTCTCGAGGCAGGCTTCGCGGGGGATTTTGAAAAAGTGCGCGAACTTGTCGCGGGCAGCCGCCGCGGCGGGAGCGGGCTCGGGCTAGACTTCGGATGGAATTACAAGCAGTCCTCAGCCTTCGATCCGAACAGCTATGTGCCCTCGGCGGAGCGGGGTTGCCGCGCGCCGCACCTGTGGCTCGAGCGCGACGGTTTGCGGCTTTCCACAATCGATCTTTTTGGCCGTGGCTTCGCATTGCTCGTCGCCGGAGACGCGACGCGCTGGCGCGCAGTGACCGATCCGACTGCGACATTCGGCGGATTCGACGTCGAGGTGTTTCAAGTGGACAGCAGGGAAGGCTACCGCGATGTGGACGGAAAATTTCCGGAATATTATGGCGTGCAGACAGGCGACGCGGTGCTCGTGCGTCCCGATGGCGTGGCCTGCTGGCGATCCGCCGATCCCGCGGGCCTCGCGGTCGCGATCCAGTCAATCCTAACCGGCGGCTGAGTCCGTTGCCGGCGGCTTTTGATCGGTCGCGAACCGGTCGAGCACCTTCGAGAGCCGGTGCAGCATCCATGCGCTCAGCTCGAACGCATCGGCGAGCGCGGCGATTTGCGGTGAGGACGACTGGGACTTTGCCTTTTGCGTCTGCGCCTTGACGAAATCGCCATGCCGTTTCGTAAGCGCGCGCAGATGCTCGACGGCTTCCGCGTCGGGTTGTTCCGCCGCCCTGCGCGCCGCGCGGATCAACTCGTGCAGTCCGTGCC
Organism: Chthoniobacterales bacterium; assembly: GCA_050737475.1. GTDB lineage: Bacteria > Verrucomicrobiota > Verrucomicrobiia > Chthoniobacterales > JAATET01 > JAATET01. The sequence continues at coordinate 6,641 of JBOHXO010000135.1, read as the reverse complement.
TCAATGTGTAGGCGGCCTCCCGAAGCGATTCCTTGTCGCCGATCTCGAAGAGCGCGTCGTTGAACTCGCGCACGGTGTCCTCGAAATAGCGAATGAGCGAAAGCTCAGCGCGCAGCAGATGGAGAAATTGCGCGTCCATTTCGCTGAGATCGTTTTTTGACGCGAGACGAGCGCCGTATTGCTCGATCGTCGTGCTCAACTGGCCGAATGCAGGATCGCCGACCGGTTCGCCATCGTCGCCGATCTCCGCTTTTTTGGATTGAACATGGACGGCGACGAGCAGGCGCGAGAGTTCCTTCGACATGAGTTCGATGCCGGTCGCCGGATCGTTGAGCGCGGAATCGGAAAGGTATTTTGGCTGGGCGAGCGCGGATGAGGATTCTCCGGGCAGCCATTTCTCCAGCGCCGCCATCACCGGGCCGATGGCGAACGACATGAGCGCCGCGGGCAGCAGATTCGAGAGCAGGAAGACGAGCGCGAGCTGGAGCTTCGGATCGCCGACGTGCTGCACGCCGTAAAGGACGAGCGGCGCGCCCGCGCGTTCGGCAAGGAACAGCGAGACCATCACGACGCCGCTCCACAGGCAGAAAATATCCTCGAATCGGACGAGGCGTTTCGAGGGCGCGTCGAGACGGAGCGCGAGAAAGATTCGCAGTCCGATGGCGCCGAGGTTCGTGCCGTAAATAAGCACGGAGGCCTGCTCGAGCGAGAACGAGCCGACGCCGGCGAGCGTGATGATGAGCATCGCGGCGCCGGTGTTCGATTGCAGGATGGCCGCCGCGAGGATGCCGACGATGAATCCAATGGCGGGCGAGCGTGCGGTCGCGTCGAGCATGTGCTGAAACCACTCCTGGCTTTGCAATGGACGCGCGCCGTCGCCCATGGATTCCAGGCCGAAGAGCACAAGGCCCACGCCGAGCAGCACGCCGGCCGCGGCGCGCCATGCGGGCTGCCGCACCATGCTCGAAAAAATCCCGGCGGCGCCGACGAGGTAGGCGACGTAGGGATGGATGTCGAGCGTGACGATGAATGCGAGCGCGGTGAGGCCGACGTTGCACCACAGGATCACCGGCGCCACGCTGCGTGGTGTGACAATTCCGCTGCGCGCCATTCCTGCGAGGATGAACGTGACGGCGGTCGCGCTCTGCATGAGCGCGCCGAAGCCGACGCCGGTAAGGCCGGCCAGCGCGGGCCGTTCGCTCACCGCATGAATTGCGCGCCGGAAAGTCGCGCCCGTCAACCGGCGCAGATTTTCGCCGACGAGCTGGATGCCGAGAAAGAACAGCCCAAGTCCGAGGATGAGCGTGCTCAGGCCGTGCATAGGGGGTTCGATGCACCGCTCATGTCATGCCGCGCTGCGGAATTTGCCGGTGTTCATGAGGTGAGCCTTTTTCGAAATCACGAGGCGGGAAAACCATGGAGGGCATGGAGATTTTTCAGGTCCTCCATGCTCTCCATGTTCTCCATGGTAAAAATCATTCGTTCGCGAGATCTGAGAAGTCGTGCTGCTGCAGGTCGCCGATGCGGTCAATGGCGATGTCCGCGGCGGGATATTTTTCCTCGATGCCGGGCTCGTGCGCGTAGTGGCCCTGCTTCACGAAGACGGTCGTGAGCTTGTCGCCCCAGATTTTTTTCATCGCGGCGAGGATGCGGAGTTTGTCGTCCATCATCACGTAGTGCCTCGCGGGATGGATGCGCTCGACGTGCTCGAGTTCCTCCTCCTTGTGAATGTAGATGAGCACATTTCGCTGCACGGCGTCGAACAGCCCGGAGCGCTCGGCCTTGCGCGGCTGGAAGACCGCGTCGCCGTCGGAGAGGATCGCGACCGTGCCGAATTTCCTGCAGTGCGCGATGGCGTCGAGCGATTCGGGGAAGAGGCGGTTCGCGAATGGGTAGTCCACGAGCCACGAAGAGAGCCGCAGCAAACGCGTGTCGCGCATCGCGAGGGTGCGGTAGCGCTGCAACGCGCCGAGATAATCCGCATAGCCGAGTTCGGCGCGGAGTTGCTCGAAAATTTCCCAGTATTTCACGCTCGAAGCCGCGCCGTAATGCTGCGTGAGGTGGTGGCGGAGGTCCTCGGTGATCTTGTCGTTGTTGAGCAGAGTGTTGTCTATGTCGAAGAGGAAGACGACAGGCTCCGGAGGCTTGCTCATGGGGCGAGGGTAGAGGGTAAGGGTGAAGGGAGCAAATCTGGAACGCAGGAAAGCAGGAAGGAGGGAAATGAAAGTGGCAGCGGGCGGCCGTCTGCCGATGGTAAGATATATTCATTTTGACTTACATATTTCATCATGGAATACTTTTGATATGACTTCCGAGTCGGTGACATTCACCACGAAAGGCCAGATCGTGATCCCCGCGCGGCTGCGCCGGCAGTTCGAGATCAAGGAGGGCACACAGGCCACTGTGGTCGCGACGCCCGAGGGCATTCTGCTCAAGCCGATCACGCGCGCCTCGATTCACGCCATGATGGGCAAATATGCCCACCTGAACGTCGGCACGAAAGAACTGGAGGCCGAGCGCCGGCGGGATCGCATCAAGGAAGATGAAGCGCGTCCTTGATTCCTGGGCCTTGATGGCGTTCTTCCGCGCCGAGTCGGCAGGGCCGGTGGTCCGGGATTATTTCAACAAGGCGTCGGAATCGGACGCGGTGCTTGCGCTTTGCGTGGTCAATTGGGGGGAAGTCGTTTATCAATTCGAGCGTGCCGGCGGCAAATCCGCCGCCGAGTCGGTGATCGCCGACATGAACAACCTCCCCATCGAACTTGTGCCCGCCGACACGGCGCTCACCCGCCACGCCGCCACCTTCAAGGCCCGCGGCGGGCTTTCCTATGCCGACTGCTTCGCCGCCGCGCTGGCGAAAGAGCGCAAGGCGGAGCTGCTGACCGGCGATGCCGAATTCAAAGTGCTGGAGAAGGAAATCAAAATCCACTGGCTGAAATAGTTGCAGTTCTCGAAAACGCCATGCCACTCGATCTCTACTTTCCATTGTTGAACGGCGGTGTTGAGCAGGGACTCAACGACGCGGGAATTGAGACTTTCGAGGGCGAATTCCAGCGGCACATCGTCCGCGAATGCACGCAGAACGCTCTGGACGCACCCGCTGCGGAAGGCGATCAGGTGAGGGTGGAGATTCGTTTGCGACAAATTCCCGCAGCGGAAATTCCGGGCTTGGCCGCATTGCGCAACGCCGTTCACTCCACGCGGGATTATTGGCCCAATGACGAGAAAACCGAGGCGTTTTGCAACAAGGCCATCAGTTGGACGGATGGCAGCGAAATTGCAGTGCTCGAAGTGGCCGACTTCGGCACCACAGGCCTTGAGGGCGCTGACGATAAGCGGGACGGAAGCTGGTTTGGCCTTGTTCGATCGGGTGGCGTATCGAATAAACCCGACGATGCAGCCGGCGCTTACGGCATCGGCAAGAACGCGCCCTTCGCCGGTTCATTTGTCCGGACGATTTTTTACTCTTCGTTGAACCGTGCTGGAGCAACCGCTTTCCAAGGAGTCACGAAACTCGCTACGCACCACAGCACGGCAGGGCAGAAAACACAAGCAGCGGGATTCATTGGAACGGTGGTAAGCGGAATTGCAGAGTGTGCGTCCGTCCGCGAAGCCGCCCTCATCCCGGAGCCACTGCGTCGTAATGAGACGGGCACGAGCCTTTTCATCGTTGCTTACCGCCATCTCGGCGCGGACGACTGGACAGGCGAATTCATTCGCGAAGCCGTTGAGAACTTCTGGCCCGCCATTCACCGCGGCAGACTCGTCTTTCAAATCGGCGAGCATCGTGTGGACGCTTCCACACTCCCGGCGCTGATGAGCCGCTACTCTGGCGATCTCGAATTTATCAGCCGCTTCTACTACCGCGCCGTCGCCAACGATAACCGTGTCGAACGTCACACGTCACTTCCGCGCCTTGGCGCGTGTCGGCTCCACCTCGTTCCCGGCGACGCCACGTATCCCAAGAAAATTTGCATGACCCGCCAGACCGGCATGGTCATTTACGAAGCCTCGCGCTTTCGTTCCTATCGTCCGTTCGCCGGCTTGTTCGTTTGCGAATCCAGCGAAGGAAATACGTATTTGCGTAAGCTCGAACCGCCACGGCATGACAAATGGGATGCCTCACGCAGCGAGAATTCGGTGGAAGCGCGTCGCGTGCTCCAAAACATCCGCGATTGGATCAACCAGTGCCTTCGCGAACTCAATCCAGATGAGGATGCGCGTGAAGCCGACGTGCCGGAACTCAATCGCTATCTGCCTGACGAAGACGATGAACCGCTTTCTGAGGAGGCCGACAACACCACCGAGCGCGGTGGCGAAGACGGCATTGTCACCTCACCGGTTACGCAGCCACTCATCATTCAAGTAGTGACACCACGCCCGCCAGCGCAGCAGCCCACGAGTGGCCCCGATTCTCCGAGTGATGGACAGGAGGAAGGTGAGGGTGAGGGCGAAGGAGAGATAGATCCCGGTGGTGAAGAAACCGAAACGCCCGGCGGTCAGAGCGACACGACGGGCGGCGGTGCCACAGGCCAGCCTGCGCCGCATATCATCAAAACTCTGCTGCAAACGCGGTCTGTGCGAACGGCGCAGGATTCTTATGTCCTTACCGTGCGCTCAGCCGCCAGCTGCACAGGACGATTGGTTCTCGTGAGCGTTGGCGAGGATAACAGGGAAGACAAAGACCTCCGGATTTCGAGCGTTCACGACCTCAATACCGACAGCGACCTTGCTCTGGATCAGTTCGCACTCGACGCAGGGCAAGTGGCGCATCTCCGCGTCGCGATTGATTCCACCGTTCCACTCTCGCTCCGCGCCTATTGTCATGGAGATTAAGGCTCGCGCATTTCCGTATCCGGTTCTCGCTCCGGTGTCGGGTGACCCGGGTTCCGATGACTTCACGGAGGGGGCCGTGAGGCTCGCCAACGGCACTGCTGATGCAGCGCCCGAGCGCTACGCGATTCGATTCCAATTCGAGGTTATACACCCCGATTTCCAAAATATGATTGCCAGCGGTTCTGCTGCTGCTGCGGTCGTCATCGAGTGTCGACAGAACCTCTACCGGAGAAGGTATCCGGTAGAGATGGGGGCCAACGAAATCCAGATTCCCGCTGATGAGCTTCGCGGTGAGGTGCAGATCACTCCGGTCATCTCGGCAGTCTGCGACTTGCCGGACTATCGTCCGCAGTTCCTCAACAGTGACTACAGCGGCATCCAAATCCAAGTGCCGCGCCACGGCTTGCTCGCCTACGGTCCAAACCTCGAATTTATCGCCGAACCTCGCGCCGACCGTCTGCGGCGAATCTCATCCATCATGCGCGTCGTTCAGACGACGGACACGAGCACAACGATGAAGGTCAACGTCGACGGTTCGCGCATCCACGTCGAAGTCTCGGCAGAATTATTCCGGCTCTATCAAAGTGTGGCGGCTAGTCGCCAGGGTTCTTCCGTGCTCGCCTCCATGCTCGTGCTTCCCGTGCTCGTCGATGTATTCCACCGCATCAAAGGCGTCGAACCCGATGGCTTGGAAGACTTGCGTTGGTTCCAAGTCATCCGTGTTCGCCTGCGCGAAATCTCGCAGCCATGGGAAGCCCCGGATTTTGATCCAATGAGGGCTGCCCAAGCGTTGCTCGATTCACCGTTCTCACGCGGCATCGCGGAGTTGGTTCAGCGTCTCGACCTCGAAGGAATCGATTGATCCATGCGCCTGCCGTATCTCACCGAGGAGTTTCTTCAGGCAGTTCGCTCAGCAGCATTGAGCGAGCATGGAACTAGATACAGTCAGCCGGAATCTTGGGTTCGAGAACTTCCAGGCGCGCAATCTGGCATTCGTGAATCGCAAATCGAGGTCGTCGAATTACCTGAGCTGCCTTGTGAATCCGATGCACGAACTGAATCGGATGCGGCAAATGCAATTGCGCTCTACGAACGGCTCAAAGGCCTCTCGCCGGTGCAGGCCTCCGACGAACGACTTTGGGCCTGTCTATCGCACACACATTATTGGCGCTACATGTGCACACGCTGGCCGAGAGGTCATGACGACAGCTTCGAAAGCATAGAAACACGATGGTTCTTCAAGGGCAATTCGATGGAACGGCTCGCACGCAACGGTCTCGCACGCCTTTGGTGGGGAGCATATGCAACGGTCCAGTCCGAAAATCCCGACCCGTATCACCTCACGCGCATTCTCTTTCAAAATACCGAAATTCAATTCGCTTACATGGAGCGTCTACTCGGGAAGAATCGTTGTGTTCTGCACACCACCCTCGATTTCATCGAACGCAATGCGCCGCGCATCAGACTTCGTCAATCATCGAGCGATTGGGCACGAGACACCAGCAAGCTCATTAACCGTGTTGGCGGCGTTCTCCAACTCGATGCGTTGAGCGATTCCGATGTCGTAGCAATACTCGAATCTCATCTTTTGGACCTTTACAGACGCCAGCAGCGTCAGGGCTGACAAGACGCGAAGCTTCACCTAAAAGGGCAGCCCGATGCCCATTCCAGTCATTGATTTGTTCGCCGGCCCGGGTGGCTTGGGAGAAGGCTTTTCATCAATTTGCGATCGCGAAGGCAAACGCACTTTCAAAATCAAGCTTTCCATCGAAAAAGACGAACACGCACACAAGACTCTCGAACTC
>JBOHXO010000134.1:0-2447 GCA_050737475.1 Chthoniobacterales bacterium | reverse complement strand
CATCCACGAGGCGGCTCGTCGGATTCACGCTCGCCGTCACCAGGCGCACGGTTCCCGTGACGGCATGTGCGCCGGCCTGGTTGACCGGCGTCAATTCCATCGTCCCGCCGACATGCAAGGCATCGAGGTCGGAAGGCTCTACGTTCAACCGCACTTCGATCGCATCCCCGCTCACGATTTCCGCGAGGTTTCCGCTCGCGGCCATGGTCTGGTCGGCCTGCGAAGTCAACGTCAGCACCACGCCATCCACGGGTGATTTCACGGTCGCGCGGCCCGCGGCGCCATTGCCCTTCAAGCTGTCCAGTTGCAGCCGCGCATCGTCCACCGCACGCTGGGCCTGGTTCAAATCCTGATTCGTCGCGAGCTTGAGATCGTAACGTTGCTTCGTTTGTTTGAGTTCGGTCTCCGCGGTTTTCAGCGCGCTCTCTGCCTGGCCGACCTGCAATTCCGTCGCGGCGCTGGCGGATACGTCCACGATGGCGTCGCCGTTTTTTACCCGCTGGCCCGGCACCACGAATGTGCGAATCACCGTGCACTCGTAGGGCACCGAAAGCCCGACGGTTTTCCCCGGCTCCGCGGCCACGCTGCCGTAGGCGATGATCGTTTCCTTGAGGCTGCCCTTCGCGAGCGGCTGCACCTTCACGGCGGCCACGGGATTCACGTTTTCTTCTTCGTCACCGGCGTGATGACAGCCTGCGAAGGACATCGTCATTGCGAGTGTCGAAATGAGAGCGGGAATTTTGTTCATGGTTGAAGGGGCAGATAACGGCCGGCGGAAATTTCCAGGCCGACGACGGACTCCGCGAGTTGCACTTTGAATTGCTGGAATTCGATGCGCTTGAGGATGAGATCGTAGCGCGTTTGATAATAGCTGATGGCGTCGCCGTTGCCCTGCTGCAGCGCCGCGCCGGCCGTGTTCACAAGCTGCTCGAGGGCGCTGATTGATTTTTCATTTTCGTCAATCTGGCGATTCAACCAGCGAATATTTGCGAGCGACGTCGCAATGTCGGCGCGGGCCTGAAACACGCGGTCGGCGTATTCGTCGAAGAGTTTTTGCCGCGTGGCGCGCTCGGCGCCGATGTTGCCCTGGTTGCGATCGAGGATCGGAATATCCACCGAGATACCGAAGCCCATTGTCTGGACGTTCGACGTATCGGTGGCGCGATTGAAACCAATGTTGATTCGCGGCACCTGCGCGATGATCGCCGCGCGCAGGGCCTGATCCTGGCTGATGTAGCCGGCCTTCAAGCCGAGCAGGTCGAGACGGGAAGTTTCGAGATTGCCGATGAGGCTTTCGTAGCTGGGCGGAGAGACATCGGAGGGAAGCACGCCGCCCTCGATTTTCGGCCGCGCTTCCGGCGGGAAGCCCATGGCGCGATTCAAGGCAATGCGTTCGACCTCGAGCTGCTTCCCGATATCGAGCACCGCCGCCCGCGCAGCGCGGCTGGTGGACTCCGCGGCGGCGAGATCGAGCACGGTTTTTTCATGCGCCTCCGTCGCCTTGCTCAAGAGACTCACGTTCTCGCGCAATGCATCGTCGCCTTCGTTCGCGGCCTTCAACTGCGCCGTGAGCCCTGCAATTCTCAACGCGGAGAGGCGCGCACTTTGCGACGTCTGCCATTCGTTCCACGCGATATCGAGATCAATGGCCTTCGAGTTGGCCTTTGCCGACGCGATTTTTGGCAGCAGCGTCAGGAGTTCGGTCACATCCCAGCTTCCTCCGAGTCCGAATGCCGTGATGGTGCCTGCGGTATTTCCACCGATCACAAAATCGTTCCCCCACGTGACCTGCGGATTCGGCAGGACACCGGCCTGCACGAGCTGGGCCTGCGCGAGGCCACGACGGTCGCGATCCGCACGCAGCGTCGGGTTCATCAGGACGGCGATCAACGCTGCCTCATCGGGATTGATTCCGTCGCGGAAGTCAATGCGGACGGATCGCAGCGTGGGATGATGAATTTGTGCGGCTTCGATTTGCAGCGTCTTCGCGTTTGGACGGCGAAGGGTCGCGGCCACCGCCGCCTCGGTCAATGGCTTGGGGTGATAGATCGAACACCCGCCGCACAGAAAAACCAGCAGTCCCGTGCCGACGACACGGTGAAGATTGGCAGGAATGGATTTGGGAACGACGGCCACCGCTGCCAGCATTGATGCGGCTCTCTGCAAGGTCAAAGGGAAGGAAATTACAGTTTATTAATCTTCTCCGTCCATGGGTGTTGATTTTTCGCCCTCGATGATTGCGTTGCCCTCACCCCGCAAAAATCATGAAAGCCTGGCATCCCATCCCCGTTGCGGCCACCTCCGCCGCTTTCAAGATCGGGACGATACCCGGGTGCACCGCACCGCGTTTTGATTTTTTTCACGATCAACCCGTGCCGGGTGGCATCCTCATATTTCCGGGACGCGTTCCCCTCGACGTGGACGCCGATTTTGCGCATGCATGGGAC
>JBOHXO010000133.1:0-4181 GCA_050737475.1 Chthoniobacterales bacterium | reverse complement strand
CACGCCGGCCTTGAGATCGAGCGGCACCGTGTCGCGCACGACCGCGAAATCCTGGTTGTAAATCGTAAGCGCCGGATTGGCGGCAAAGGCGGCGACGGGAAGGGCCAGCGCGGCGAGGATGGAAATTTTATGCATGGGGTTTGGGGGAGGTTACCACGAGTAGTGGATGCGGTAGGTGATTGTCTTTTCCTCGTCGGGCTCGAGCGACATGCGGAACTCGACGGTGTGCGAATCCAGCTTCGTATATTCGTCGCTCTTCGCCTTCATTTTCCATTGATCATAGCGGAAGAAATGCTCCACGACGCGAACCTCGACGGCTTCCTTCTTGTGGTTGCGGACCTTGATTTCAAAAGCCTCCTCCATCCAGTCGTTCGAGGTGTTGACCTTGTAGTCGGTGCGGCGGCGCTCGCCGGTGAGGTCGAAACTGTTGCCGACATACACACGGATCGTTTCATCCTTCGGCGTGTGGTCAATCTCGTTCTCGCCGATGAACTCGAGCGACTTGTCGTCGTCCTGCTGGTAGAAGCGCAGGCGGCCCTTCGGCAGCGGCATGCCGAGATTGTTCGCTTCGGAGTTTTTGAACTCCCGCAGCACCCACACTTTCTTGTTCATCGGAACGCCGTAGTCGCCGGTGCCGGTGTAGCGGTAATAATTTCCGTATTCCATCGTCCCGCCGTCGTAGACGTAGAGCCGCTTCGCGGTCACTCCCTGCGCGCGCACGAACTCGACCTGCTTGGTCTCGCTGTCGCGCAACGTCGTCGGCCTCGCGATCGTGTAGAGGTGAAATTCCGAGAAGGCTTTTTCGGTCACGGGCACATCCTCTTTCTCGAGCATTGACTTGTCTTCGTTGCGTCTGAGCCCGTCCACAGCGATTTGTGATGGCTGGATCTTGTTCACGTCTCCGGCCATGAGCTTGATCTTTGCGTTGCGAAAAGTTTTGCCGCTCCGGTTGTCGAACGTCACCCAGCCGACGAGATCAATTTTGTCGCTGCCGTCCGACGCGAGAAGGTTGTAGTCCGCATGCCACGAAAGCCCGCCGGTCACGTAGGCAAGCTCCGCCTCGAGCTTCGCGTCCTCGCTCGCATTCAGCGTCCACGACAATGTCGGATTCAAAATCGTGTCGTCGCCCAGCGCCGGAAACATCGGCTCACCCGGCAGCGAAAACTGCAGCTTCCCGTCCACCTCGATGATCGGCTGCGTGATATTTTGTCCCCCCGCCCCATATCCGCTGCGGATGATTTTCCCCGGCACCGTGTGATCGGACTTGTTCGGCTCGCGCACAAGAAAATCAATCGTTTTGCCCTCGTTGAGCGACAGCATGAGCTGCTGCGAAACCGGATCGTTGCGATAGCTCTGCTCGAGCACCTGCAATTTCACCGCGCCGCTCGGATCGCGCAGGATCACGGAATCCGTCTCGGCCGTGGCGGTCATCCCGGAGAAGCGGACTTCGTTGACGCCGGCCTTGAGATCGAGCGGCACCGTGTCGCGCACGACGGCGAAATTTTGATTGTAGATGGTCAGCGCCGGATCGGCGGCAAAAATGGTCAAGGGCAGGGCGAGAACGGCAGCGAGCGCTTTCATGGGTTCATGGGAGAAGACTCGCGAAACGGCGTTTTATTAGACACTAATTTTGCCGCAAGTAAGAAGTAAGGGGGCAGAAGTTGCTTCATCCCTCAGCCTTCTTCCTTCTACCTTCGCCGTCCATGACCCTGCTCCGCCGCCTCCCGCTGCTGCTGGCGCCGGCGGTCGTCGTGGCCGCGGTATTGAAATTTCCGCCGGAGATCGTCTTCGCGCTGGCATTCGTCGCCCTCATTCCGCTGGCCAACATGATGAGCCATGCCACCGAGGCGCTCGCCGCGCACTACGGACCCAAGACCGGCGGCCTGCTCAACGCCACACTGGGCACACTCACCGAACTCATCATCATGTTTGCGTTGCTTCGCTCGGGGCAGACCGAGCTGTTGAAGGCCTCGATCGTCGGCTCCATCCTGATCAGCCTCCTGCTCACGGTGGGTGCGGCCGTTCTCTTCGGCGGGCTTCGCCATGGAATTCAGCGCTTCGACAAGGAAAGTGTGAGCATGGCCTCGACCACGATGATGCTCGCGGTCGTCGGGCTGTTCGTGCCCACGTTCCTTGCCTTCGTCATCCAAAAGCAGGAAGGCCATCGCTTCACCGCGACCTTCCAAAGCGCGTCGGTTGACACGCTCAGCCTGGCCGTCGCGGCCGTCCTGTTTCTCCTCTACATCGTCACGGTCATCTATCAACTCCGCTCCCCGGCCGGCGAAGAAAACCTGCCGCAAAAACCATTGTCCGCAGAATCTCCCGGAATCTCCAAGTGGAGCAAGGCGCGGGCGATGGTCGTTCTTCTCGTGGCGACAGTGGGCATCGCCGTCGTCGCGGAAATCCTCAGCCGCGTCGTGGCGCCTTTTGGCGCGTCGCTCGGGCTCAGCTATCTTTTTGTGGGAATCGTCATTCTCCCGGTGGTGGGAGCCATTTCCGAAATCGTCACCTGCGTGCGCATGGCGCGCGGCAACATGGTGGACATGGCCATCTCGATCCCGCTGAACGGCGCGATGCAGGTGTCGCTATTCGTCGCGCCACTGCTCGTTTTCCTGAGCGCATTCAGCGCCACGCCACTCACGCTGTCGTTCGGAATTGCGGAGGTCATCGCGGTGGCCATCACCGTCGCCCTCGCCGCCTACATCGCGATTGACGGCCGGACGAACTGGCTCGAAGGAGCCCAACTCCTCGCCCTCTGGGGCATGCTCGCGCTGTTCTTCTTTTTCTACAAACCGCTGGTGCTGCCGTGACCAAGGAAGAAGTCAGAAGGCGGAAGGATGAAAGGCTTCTTACTTCCGGCCTAGAGGCTATCCTGAACCTTGTGCTGCGAAGTTTTACAGGAGGAAATAGAGGCAACGGAGAACGGCTTTGAACAGAAGCTCACGAAGATCACGAAGGGATAATCCTCCTGCCTTTCTTTGTGCGCTCTCGCTCGCGACCTGTCGGAGTCGTGTCCTTCTGTAAAAATCCTCCCTTCCCTCCGGTTCAATTTTTTCTGAGGTTCATGACAGGCTCCAGCGGCAAAGCTATGGCGCGGGCGCATCGGCGTTCGCGCAGCCGCACTTTCCGCCGAAGATCTGCCACGCGAGCGGAAAAGTCGTGATGGCGCCGATGGCGGCAAGCGTCCAGCCCACGGCCTTGCGCTTCTCGGGCGTGAGCTTGTCGGCGAGCAGGAGCGCAATGCCTCCCGCGAGCATGGCGCGCGTGCCAACGGTGAGGCCCATCAAGGGCACGGAGATGGAAAGTTCTTTCGGAGCATTCATGGTTTTCCGAAGATCGTGCGTGCCGCGGCGCACGGCTGGATTCCTACGATGCGGCGAAGGAAGAAGTAGGAAGGATGAAGGCAGAAGGGGAGCCGTGTGCTGCCTTCCTACTTCTTCCTTTGAGATTTTCATTGCCTAAGCAATGAAAATCACTACCTTCTCCCACTCGTTCGCTGCAACCTCCGCCCCGCCGAGTGCCGGGTGGCTTCCTGAAAAGGTTCGTCGCAGCACCGTAACATCAACCTCAACCCGCAATTGTCATCTTATGGCAGATATCGATCTGGCAGCACTACTCGCTGCCTCCACCAAAAACTACCGCGAGGGCAGCATCGTCAAAGGACATGTCCTCGAAATCCGCTCCCGTGAATTCCTCATTGATATCGGCTACAAGTCGGAAGGCGTCGTCCGCGCCGATGAGTTCGAAGATCCCGAGGAAGTCGAAGTCGGCGACGAAGTCGAAGTCCTCCTCGTGCGTCTCGAAAACGACGAGGGCATGGTCGTCCTCTCGAAGGAAAAAGCCGCCCAGCGTCAGAACTGGGAGAAGATCGTCAACGTCTTCAAGGAAGGCGGCCTCATCAAAGGCAAGGTCAAGGCAGTCGTCAAAGGCGGCCTCACCGTCAACGTCGGCGTCGAGTCCTTCCTTCCCGCTTCGCAAATTGACATCATCCCGCCGCGCGACCTCCAGCAGTTCGTCGGCAACACCTACGATTTCAAGATCGTCAAGATCAACGACGACCGCAAAAACGTCGTCCTCAGCCGCCGCGAGATCATCGAGGCCGAGCGCTCCGCGAAGCGTTCCGCGTTCCTCGATGGCGTGAAGATCGGCGACAAGGTCACCGGCACCGTCAAGAACATCAC
>JBOHXO010000132.1:0-3005 GCA_050737475.1 Chthoniobacterales bacterium | reverse complement strand
CGAGTTGCTCACCGAGTCGCTCGTGCTCGACGCACTTTCAAAAGCAAAATGACATCCGTGGAATAAGCCGCGCGCGAATCCCTCCCACAACCAACGTCATGAAAAAAATCACGCTTCTTCTCGCAGTTCTCACCTCCGCAGTCTTTGCGCAGGCCGCGCCGGAAATCGGCAAGCCCGCACCCGATTTCACGCTCAAGGACGAAACCGGTGCCGACCGCTCGCTGGGCGATTACAAGGGCAAGACTGTCGTGCTCGAGTGGTTCAACTACGGATGTCCGTTCGTCAAAAAACATTACGATTCGCAGACAATGCAGAAGCTGCAGAAAGCCGCTACGGATGATGGCGTCGTCTGGCTTTCCGTCGTTTCGTCCGCGCCCGGACATCAAGGTTCCCTGACCACGGAGGAGGCTGCCGCGAAGAAAAAGGAACTCGGCATGTCGTCCACGGCGGTCCTGCTCGATGCCGATGGCAAGGTCGGGCACCTCTACGATGCGCGGACGACGCCGGATATGTTTGTGATCAACGGCAAGGGCGAGCTGGTTTATTCCGGCGCGATTGACGACCAGCCGTCACCCGATCCCTCGACGCTCGAGGGCGCGACCTCCTACGTGAAGGACGCGCTGGCCGCAGTGAAGGCGGGCAAGCCCGTCACGCCGGCCGAGACGAAGTCCTACGGCTGCGCGGTGAAATACTGAGCGGCGTTCAGTCGGTGAATTCGCCGTCCACGATCCTGTTCTTGATCACGAACAGCGGGCGGCCTTTCACCTGGAAAAAAATGCGCACGACGTATTCGCCGACGACGCCGATGAAGACCATCTGCACGCCGCTGAAGAGCACGATCGTGAAGAGCAGGCCGGTGAATCCTTCCGTGACCGGAATGCCGAACACGAATTTTTTCACCATCGTGTAGATCAGGTATCCGAGCGAGAGCATGATGGAGGAGAGCCCGAGCCACGTGATGAACTTGATCGGAATTTCGCTGAAATTGAAAATGCCGTTGAGCGCGATGGCGACGCGTTTGTGGATCGGGTATTTCGTTTCGCCCTCGGCGCGGCCGGGCCGGTCGTATTCGTAGCCGGTCTGCTTGAATCCGACCCACGAGCGCAGCCCGCGCAGGTAGCGGCTTTCCTCGGGCAGCTTGTTCATCACGTCCACCACGCGCCGGCTGAGCAATGCGAAGTCGCCGCTGTCGAGTGCGACGTCCACGTTGCTCATGTTTTTCTGGATGCGGTAGTAGAGGAAAAACAGCGCCTTGAGCAGCCAGCCTTCCTTGCGGTTTTTGCGCACGGCGTAGACCACGTCGTAGCCCTGCATGTGGAGCGCGTAAAATTCCTTCAGCAGTTCGGGCGGGTCCTGCAGGTCTCCGTCAATGCACATCACGGCCTCGGTGCCGCGCGCCACGGAAAGCCCCGCGCTGAGCGCGAGCTGGTGGCCGAAATTTCGCGACAGAAACGCGCAATGGTAGCGCGGATCGGTGAGCGCGTTCGCCTGCATGAGTTCCGCCGTGTTGTCGCGCGAGCCGTCGTCAACCATCACCACCTCGATGCTCAGCGGACTGGCATCCATGAACGCATTCAGCCTCCCGACGAGCGTGGCGAAGGATTCGCGCTCGTTGTAGAGCGGGACGACGAACGAAATCTGCGGCGCGGTCATGGTTGTTGCGGCTTTCGATTCACGATCTCGCAAAGCAGAACATTATTATCCTGCTCCAGCACCTTGTAATCGTAATTCGCGACGAGGAATTTTTTCACGCGATCCTCGTAAACAAGAATCCTGCGCCCCGGCTCGAACACGAGCCGCTCCGAGAGGTGGCTCCAGCGCAAATCCATGTTCCGCGTTTCCTTCAATTGCCGGAGGTAGAGCTGGCGGTGCAGGTCGTAATCGCTGGCGGTGAGAAAGACGATCTCGTCGAGATGCTTGCCGGTCCGCGCGGCGTCGCGCAGATATTCCGAGATATTGTAAAAGCCCGGGGCGTTGATTTCCGAGATGCCGCGATTGTTGATCGGCTCGCATGCGCGCCAGAGCGGATAAATCGACAATGCTCCCACGAGCACAGGCAGGGCGAACCTGCGGCTCGCGGCGGCGGGAATCCACTCCGCGACCCTTGCAAATGCGAGCGCAATCGCGATGGCGAAGAGCGGATAGATCGGCAGGAGATACCACGAGAGCTTCGTCTTGCTGAGCGAGAGCACGCCCATGAACAGCACCGCGCTCACCACGGAATACAACGAGAGCCAGCGCCATTTCGCGCGAAGAAACGGAAGCAGGACCATCGAGACGCAAAGCAACCAGAACCAGAATGGAAAGCGCCAATGGGGCAGGGTGGAGAAGTAATAACCGGCGGGCGCCTTGTGCCCCTCGTTCGATGCCATGAAGCGGCCGCCCAGCTCATTTTCCATGACGGCCTTGAGATAACCGGGATTCGAGTGCTCGCGCAGGAGGTAATAGCCGGCGACGAGGACGATGAATCCAAGGAAGCCGAGCCACGCGTATTTGTTGCGCAGAATCGTGATAAGCTGGCCGCGAACGAGCGCGTAGAGCAGCAGCGCCGGACCGAACAGCAGCCCCGCGATGCTCTTGGCGAGCACCGCCAGCGCGAGCAGGAAAAAGAATCCGAGAACGAACATGTTTTTCGCGCGGCCGGGCGGACTTTCGATGTGAAAGAAAAAGCACAGCAGGTAGCCCGTGGTCAGCAGCGCGAGCAGCGAGTCGTATTCGCCGAAGCGCGCGCCATGAAACCCGATGTAGCCCTGCGAGGTGCACAGCACGATCGCGGCGAGCAGCGCGGCCCAGCCGTTGCCGGTGACGCGAAGAATCACCACGAAAAGAAGGATCGCCGTCAATGCGGCCGCGAGTGCGGCGGGCAGGCGCACGGCCCATTCGCCCATGCCGAAAATTTTGATGCAGAGCGCCTGCGCCCAGATCATGAGCGGCGGCTTCGTGTTCCACATGTCGGGCTTGTAGTGGATCGTCGTGACGATCAGGTCGCCGCTATGGGCCATTTC
>JBOHXO010000131.1:0-2561 GCA_050737475.1 Chthoniobacterales bacterium | reverse complement strand
CCCGAGTCCGTGGACCTGCAGGACCTCCTCGCCCGCATGGTCGCTTCGTCGAACCGCTCCGTCGCGATGGAAGTCTCCAGCCACGCGCTCGTGCAGCAGCGCGTGCGCGGCATCGAGTGGGACGCCGCAGTCTTCACGAATCTCACGCAGGACCACCTCGATTATCACGGCACGATGGACGCGTATTTCGACGCGAAGTCGCTGCTTTTCGAAACGATGTTCGCGCAGAAAATCAAGCGCGGGAAAGCCATCGTCAATCAGGACGACCGCTACGGCATCCGCCTGCTCGAGCGCTTTCCTAAGGCCGTGAAGCCCGTTACCTACGGCCTCGGCGTGAAGTCCGACTTCCGCGCCATTGACCCGCGCTCCGACGTTCACGGCACGCAATACCAGCTCGACGCGAAGGGCCGCCAATACCTCGTGCGACTCCCGCTCATCGGCCGCTTCAACGTTTACAATTCCCTCGCCGCGCTCGCCGCCGTCTCCTCGATGGGCCTGGAACTCCGCGCCGCGATCAAGGCCATCGCCGACGCCCCGCAGGTGCCCGGTCGGCTCGAGCGCGTGCCCGCGCGCCGCAATTTTTCGGTTTACGTGGATTACGCTCATACGGACGACGCCTTAACCAACGTCCTGAGCACGCTTCGCGAACTTGGCCCCCGGCGCCTGCTTGTTGTCTTCGGATGCGGCGGCGATCGGGACCGCGCGAAGCGCCCTTTGATGGCGCGTGCCGCAGGGCTGCTCGCCGATTACACGATTGTCACCACCGACAATCCCCGCAGCGAGGACCCCGAGCGCATCATCGCCGACTGCGTGCCCGGCCTGCACAACAAGGCGTTCGAGACGATCGTGGATCGCAGGGACGCGATTCACCGAGCCATCGCGCTCGCCGAGCAGGGCGACATCGTGCTCATCGCGGGCAAGGGCCACGAAACCTACCAGGAGGTCAAGGGCGTGCGCACGCCGTTCGATGACGTCTCCATGGCCCGCAACGCCATCCAGGCAAAACCCGTGGAGCTCGAGGAATAATGGACCCGCTCCCCATCTCCACGGTTTCCGAAATGTGCGGCGGAGCCCTCGCCGGCGACGGCTCCGCGACGATTTCGCGCATATCGAAGGATACCCGCGACATCCAGCCCGGCGACCTCTACCTCGCCCTGCACGGCGCGAATTTCGACGGCAATCAATTCGCCGCCGCCGCCGCGGAGAAAGGCGCCATCGCCGCGATCGTGGACGCGGACGTCACCGCGGACATCCCGCTCATCCGCGTCGCCGACAGCCTCGTAGCGCTGCAAAAACTTGCCGCCGCATGGCGCGACCGCCTCGATCTGCGCGTCGTCGGCATCACCGGCAGCAGCGGCAAGACGAGCACGAAGGAATTCACCGCCGCCGTCCTTTCCGCCCGCTACCGCGTGAACAAGACGCAGGGCAACCTCAACAACCACATCGGCGTCCCGCTCACGATTCTCAGCGCCTCGCTCGCCGACCAGGCCGCTGTGTGGGAAGCCGGAATGAACCACCCCGGCGAGATCGCCCCGCTCGCCGCGCTCGCACGTCCCGATGTCGCGATCATCACGAATATCGGCGTCGGCCACAT
This sequence comes from Chthoniobacterales bacterium, assembly GCA_050737475.1. Taxonomy (GTDB): domain Bacteria; phylum Verrucomicrobiota; class Verrucomicrobiia; order Chthoniobacterales; family JAATET01; genus JAATET01. The sequence continues at coordinate 967 of JBOHXO010000131.1, read as the reverse complement.
CGAGTTTTTTGAAAATCGCGACGGCATCGCCGCGGAAAAAGCGGAACTCATCCGCGCGGTTCACGTGGACGGCGCCGTCATTCTCCCCGCGGAGGACGACTACGCCGGCTTCCTCGCCGAGCGTGCAAAGGAACGCCGCATCATTCGCTGCGGACTTCGCGACACCGACGTGCGCGCCAGCGCCATCACCATTGATGATCACGGCACGTCGTTCATCGTCCATGTCTTCGGCGACTCCGCGCCGGCCCGCATCCCGGTCACCGGAGAGCACATGGTCCGCAACGCGCTCCTCGCCATCGCGGCCGGCATCGAGTTCGGCCTCTCGCTGGAGGAATGCGTCGCCGGCCTCGCCACCGCCCGCCTCACCGGCGCGCGCCTCGAGCAAAAACTCATCCGCGGCGTCTGTTTCCTCGACGATACCTACAACGCGAATCCCGACTCGATGGAGGCCGCATTGAAAACTCTCGCCGTAGTGCCCGCCGTGGGCCGCCGCATCGCCGTCCTCGGCCGCATGGGCGAACTCGGCGCCTACGCCGGCATCGGCTACGAGCGCGTCGGCCGCGCCGCCGCAAAATCCGCGGAGACCCTCATCACCGTCGGCCCCGAGACCGCGCCGCTCCGCGAAGCCGCGCTCTCCGCCGGCCTCACCGATCTTCACGAAACCGCAACGCCGTCCATCGCCGCCGAACTGCTCCGCAGCCTCGCGCACGAAGGCGATGTGGTCCTCGTCAAAGGCAGCCGCGCCGCGCGCATGGAACAAGTGATCGGAGAATTCTAAGGCTCTACTACCTCTACGATCTCAGCGAAGCGTGGTTGAAGGGCGGGCACGACAGCGACTTCGTCAAGGCGCTGAACGTTTTTCAATACATCACGTTCCGCTCGATCTGCGCGGCGGTCACGTCGTTCTTGCTCTGCCTCGTTTTCGGAAACGTCGTCATCCGGAAACTCATCTCGCTGAAGTTCGGCC
>JBOHXO010000130.1:0-9217 GCA_050737475.1 Chthoniobacterales bacterium | reverse complement strand
GCCTTGTCGTAGGCCGTGCGCATGGTGGTGAGCTCTTTTTGCAATGGCGATTTCGCCATTTGCGCAAAGGCTCCGTGCATGGACGACACGCCGACCGCGGTCGCGCAAAATAAAAAGATGACGACTGAAGGAAACGAACGTTTCACCGGGGACGTAGATTTCATGGGGATTGGGGGGGCTGAATGGAATTGAGGAGAAATGCGAAAGCCGCCGCAAGGGCAAACTCCAGAGCGTGTTCATCGCTCGCGTGAAATCGCCGTCCGCAATCGCAGCGCATTTCCAACCACCGAAACACTGCTGAGCGCCATCGCCGCGCTCGCCACCATCGGGCTCAGCAGCACGCCGAAAGCCGGATACAGCACACCCGCGGCAATCGGAATACCGAGCGCGTTGTAAAGAAACGCGAACGCAAGATTTTGCCGGATGTTGCGCATCGTCGCGCGACTCAATGCGATGGCCTGCACGATGCCGCGCAGGTCGCCCTTTACGAGCGTGACTCCCGCCGTCTGCATCGCAACGTCTGCGCCGGTGCCCATAGCGATGCCGATATCCGCCGCCGCGAGCGCCGGCGCGTCGTTCACCCCATCGCCGGCCATCGCCACGATCGCGCCGCCCGCCCTCAACTCCTCGATGTGGCGCTTTTTCTGCGCGGGACTCGCGCCGGCGACGATCTCGTCAATGCCAGCCTCGCGCCCGATGCGATCCGCGACGGCGCGGTTGTCGCCCGTCAGCATGATGACGCTCAACCCAAGTTCGTGCAGCGTCGCGACCGCGTCGCGCGTCGTGGGCTTGAGCGCATCGGCCAGCGTGATGCAGCCGGCGACGCTGCCGCCGACGGCCACCCAGATTTGTGTGCCGGGTTGTTCCGGAAAATCCGCGATAGCATCCATTCCCGAAATCCTCAACCCCTCGAGCCATTCGCGACGCCCCACCGCCACTTGTCCGCCGGCGATCTCCCCACGCACCCCCTCGCCGGTCACGGATTCAAAATTCGAAACATCCTCGACGGAAATTCCCTCGTCGCGCGCGGCATTCACAATCGCGCCTGCCAGCGGATGCTCGCTGCGACTCTCAAGCGCTGCGGCCAGCGCCAGTACTCGTGGCTTGTCGGAATTCCTTTCCGCCACGATGGAAATCACTCTCGGACGGCCCTCAGTCAGGGTGCCTGTTTTGTCCACGACCACGGTATCCGCGCGGCCGAGCCGCTCCAAAGCGGCGGCGTCCTTCACGAGCACGCCGAGCCCCGCGCCGCGTCCGACGCCGACCATGATGGACATGGGTGTCGCAAGGCCCAGCGCGCACGGACAGGCGATGATCAACACCGATATGGCGCTCACGAGCGCATAGGCAAGCGCGGGCTCGGGTCCGGCAAGCATCCATGCCACGAACGTCACGATTGCAATCGCGATCACAGCGGGAACGAACCACCGCGACACGGAATCTGCCAGCCGCTGGATCGGCGCGCGGCTGCGTTGCGCGTCGGAAACCATCTGCACGATTTGCGCGAGCATCGTCTCCGACCCGACCTTCTCCGCACGCAGGAGGAAGCTGCCGGTGCCATTCACCGTGCCCGCAGAAACTTTCGCGCCCGGTTCCTTCGCCATCGGCTCCGGCTCGCCGGTGAGCATGGATTCATCCACCGCACTTTTTCCCTCCGTCACTTCCCCATCCACGGGAATTTTTTCGCCGGGCTTCACGCGCAGCAGATCGCCGGGATGCACGTCGTCGAGCGGCACGTCCTGCTCCGCGCCATTCATCATACGATGCGCGGTTTTCGGCGCGAGACCGAGCAGCGCGCGAATCGCCGCGCCGGTGCCGGCGCGCGCGCGCAATTCCAGCACCTGGCCGAGCAGCACGAGCACGATGATCACCGCCGCCGATTCGAAATACATCGGCGCCTCCCCGCCGTGGCGCATGGAATGAGGCAGCAGGCCGGACGCGAGCAATGCAACAACGCTGAAACCATAAGCCGCGCCCGTGCCGAGCGAGATGAGCGTGAACATGTTCAGGTTCCATCCGGCGAACGATCGCACGCCGCGCACGAAGAACGGCGCGCCCGCCCAAAGCACCACCGGCGTCGCGAGCGCGAATTGAATCCACGCGGAAATTCGTATCGGGATCGCGTCGAACAGCGGAAAATGTGCGCCCATGGCAAGCACGACCACCGGCAGGCTGAGCGCAAGGGCGATCCAGAACCGCAGCGTCATGTCGCGCAATTCCGAGTCGTTCTTCTCCGGCGCCGCGCCCGCGGGCTCGAGAGCCATACCGCAGATCGGGCACACGCCCGGGTGGTCCTGCCGCACCTCGGGATGCATCGGGCAGGTGTAAATCGTCGCGCGCTTGAACGCCGGATTTCGCTCCAACGCCATGCCGCATTTCGGGCACGCGCCCGGCCTGTCCGTCCCCACGCCCGGACACATCGGGCAAAACCATTCCTTCGTCACCCGCGCGGAATGATGCCCTCCATGGCAGCTCGGCTCACCCATCGGCATTCATCGTTGATGAAATCCAGCCGACAGGCGAGCGCGGGCTGCGCGGCATCACGGCACCGTCAAGCCGCCATCCACCAGGATGCTCTGGCCGGTGACGTAGCTCGAGGCCTCGCTGGCAAGCCAGAGCACGGGCTGAGCGATCTCGAGTGATTGCCCCATGCGCGCCATTGGAACGAGCGACTTGAGATATTTCGCTCCGTCGCTTTCAAGGCCGCCGGCAAACCGATCGAGCATGTCGGTGACGATGGGTCCCGGCGCGACGGCGTTCACGCGAATGCCCTGCGCGGCCAGCTCCATGGCGGCGGTTTTCGTGAGTCCCTCGACCGCATGTTTGCTGGCGATGTAGATCGAGGCGCCCGCCATGCCGATGTGGCCGGCGATGCTGCTCGTGTTGATGATGGAGCCGCCTCCGGTCTTCAGCATCGCCGGAATTTCATGCTTCATCGAGGCGAGAACGCCCCAGACGTTGATGTCGAACACACGCCGGTAGCCGGCTTCGTCCGCTTCCGGAATTGGCCCGGAAATTTCGACGCCGGCGTTGTTGAATGCGACGTCCAGCCGTCCATACGCGGCGAGCGTGCCGGCGACGAGCGCCTCGACGTCGGCTTCCTTCGCGACATCCGCGCGGATGAACGTGGCCTCTCCGCCCGCAGCTTTGATTTCTGCCACGACGGCCTGCCCCTCGGCCTCGCGCCGGCCGCTGACGACGACCTTTGCCCCCGACTCCGCGAAAGCGAGCGCCGAGACTTTTCCAATTCCGGAAGTGGCTCCGGTGATGAGGACGACTTTATTTTCGAATGTGATGTTCATGGTTTTTGGATTTCTGATTTTTGAAAATGGATTCGGGCGATGGACTCAAGCCTTTCCGCCGAATGTGACGTAATCGTCGAGATCGAGGAGATCGCCCCATGTGAGAATGTCCTCCCGTGTCTTGCTGAGCGCCGCGACCATGCCGGTGAAATATTCCTTCGTCTCCACGTCGCCGGGCGTGCGCTGCTCGATCCATGACGACCATTGCACGATTTCCCACTCCTTCGGTTTGGTTGTGGAATTCTCCGAAATCCATTCGAGGATTTCGCCGTCGCCCTTGTCGAGCGCGAGTTGTTCCTTCAATTTTTCCGGGTCAATTCCCGCGAAGCTCAGGAAGCGTTGGTCGAGCGGACAGGCGTAGTGATAGAGGCCGTTTTTGCCGGCCAATGTGGCGCGGCCCTTGTCGAGCATGCGCGGCAGGATCACATAACCGCCAAGGCGGGCGCGTGGACTGCGGGGCGGGCGTTGGGTCAGGTCGGCATGCGTAAGAGTAGCACTCATATTTTTGTATTTGGTTGACTGGTTGGTTTAATAATTGGATTAAAAAAGTCAGACTGTTGTCACGGCACGATCACAGCCCAGCAGGCTGAGCATTCCTGATTGGACAATATGCAAGGGTGTGAGGTCATTGCGGACCTTGGCCTGAAGCAGGAGCCCTTGGAAGTAGGCAAAAAGGCCGAGCGCGAGCGTGCGCGGATCGCCGGATTCCACGACTCCCTCTCTGATGGCGTCCGCAATCGCGGACTCGAGATAACGCACGTAACGATCCATGATCTCCACCGTCTTGAGGCGAATATTTTCGTCCTGCGTGCTGAGCTCGGCGCCAAGTGTCAGCGTCGGGCAGCCGCAGACCTTCCCGCACTCCTGACTTTTCTCCTGCTGGGCCTTGAACCCGCCGCGGAAAAACTGCTCGATGCGTTCCAGCGGCGGCGTCTGCGGCGAAAAATACTGGTCGAGATAGACCCGTTTTCTCTGCCAATCGGCCTCGAGGGCCGCGACGACAAGATCGGATTTTGAAGGGAAAAAATGATAAAAACTGCCCTTTTTCACCTCGGCGCGCTTGCAAATATCGTCCACGCTCACCGAGCCATAGCTGTTCTCCCAAATCAACTGCATGCCGACTCGTAGCAGTTTGCACTTGGTTTCGGACTCCAGCTTCACGGTTGCGAACCGTAATTGACCGTTCAGTCAACTGCAATAGAAATTTTTTGCCATGCTCGAATTGCCGCACTTTGCGAGGCTCAGGCGGGCGTTTCGGCCAGCGCGGTTTTCATCGGAAGCGGATCGAATCTCCGCGCGCGCCAGATGAAAAAAATCGCGGGATAGACCAGCAATTCCATGAGCGTCGAGGTCGCGATGCCGCCGATCATTGGCGTGGCGATGCGCTTCATCACGTCAGCGCCGGCGCCGTGACTCCACAGGATGGGCAGCAGTCCCGCAATGATAACGGCTGCCGTCATGGCCTTCGGCCGCACGCGTTTTACTGCGCCGTGGTAGATCGCGTCGCGGAGATCGGAGAGTCCGCGGAGTTTTCCATTACGTTTCCAATCCTCATATGCGAGATCGAGGTAGAGCAGCATCACGACACCGGTTTCCGCATCCAGACCGGCGAGTGCGATAAGGCCGACCCACACCGCGACGCTCAGGTTGTAGCCGAAAAAATAGAGCGTCCATATGGCGCCGACCAATGAGAACGGCACGGCCAGCAGCACGATGGCGGTTTTGATGACGGACCGCGTGCTGAGATAGATGATCGTCGTGATGAGCAGCAGTGTGAGCGGCACCACGATCATGAGCCGGTGCTGCGCGCGAAGCATGTATTCATATTCGCCGCTCCAGAAAATATTGTAGCCGGAGGGCACTTTGATGCGGTCGCCCTTCACGGCATCATTCACCGCCGACTGCGCGGCTGCGACATATCCGCCAAGGTCAACGCCCTGCACATCCACGTAAATCCAGGCGTTCGGCACGGAGCCCTCGCTCTTCACGCTCATCGGCCCGCGGACGACTTCAATTTTCGCGAGCTGCCCGAGCGGAACTTGCGCGCCGGTCGGCGTGGGCACCGAGATCTCGCGCAAGGCGTCCAGATTTTCGCGGAAATCGCGGTCGTATCGGAGGTTGATCGTGTAGCGCTCGAGGCCCTCGACCGTGGTGGAGAGCGTCTTGCCGCCAAGTGCGACCTCCAGCACGTCCTGCACCGCGCCGAGCGTGAGGCCGTAGCGCGCGATCTCGTCGCGGTTGATATTGAACTCGATGTAGTTGCCGCCCATCGTCCGCTCCGCAAAGACACTGCCTGTGCCGGGCAGACCCCGGATGACAGGCTCGATTTCCGAGGCGATGCGTTCGAGTTCCTGCAGGTCCGGCCCTGCCACCTTGATGCCGAGCGGCGTCTTGATTCCGGTGGCCAGCATGTCAATGCGCGTCTTGATCGGCATCGTCCACGCGTTGCTCAGTCCCGGAAACTGGACGGCGGCATTCAGCGCCGCGACGAGTTCGTCGTGCGTGCGGCTGCGGTGGGCGATCACTTTTCCGGCATCATCGCGAATGTCAACGGCAGGCCAGTCCTTCTCGTCCTTGAGCATGATCGTCGTCTCGATCATGTCGAACGGCGCGGGATCGGTGGCCGTCTCGGCGCGGCCCACTTTGCCGAAAACATTCCCAACTTCGGGGAAGGTCCTGATGATGCGATCCGTCTGCTGGAGCACTTCGCGGGCCTTCGTCGGCGAAATGCCGGGAAACGTCGTCGGCATGTAGAGCAGGTCGCCTTCGTTGAGCGGCGGCATGAATTCCGAGCCGAGATTTTGAAACGGAAACGCGGGATTGAGCGATGCGGCCGCGTGCCTCAACGGCCCCTCGGGCAACCGCGAAACGACCAGGGCATTCCATGGCAGAAAGACCCACGCAACAAGCACGCCGGCGACGACGATCACCGCCCAGCGGAAGCGGATGACGAAATCAATCATCGGATTGTAGAGCCAGATCAGCAGCCGGTTGACCGGATTCCGCACCTCGGGAAGGATGCGGCCGCGGATGAGATAGCCCATCAGCACGGGCGCGAGCGTGATCGAGAGCAGCGCCGCCGCGGCCATGGAATACGTCTTCGTAAAGGCGAGCGGCTTGAACAGGCGGCCCTCCTGCGCCTGCAGCGTGAAGACAGGAATGAACGAGACCGTGATGACGAGCAGGGAGTAGAACAACGTCGGCCCGACCTCGATGGACGCATCGCGAATGATCTCCCAATGCGGTTTCCTCCCGCGGTTGCGCTCGAGATGCTTGTGCGCATTCTCGATCATGATGATCACCGCGTCCACCATCGCGCCGATGGCGATGGCAATACCGCCGAGCGACATGATGTTCGAGCTGATGCCCTGCGCGTTCATGATCGCGAATGCCGCCAGCACCGCGATCGGCAGAATGACGATGGCCACGAGCGCGCTGCGCAAATGCAGCAGGAAGATGATGCAGACGAGCGCGACGACGGCGCACTCCTCGACGAGTTTTTCCTCCAGCGTCTGCACGGCGCGCTCGATCAACGCGCTGCGATCGTAGGCGATCGTGTAGCCGACGTCCGGCGGAAGCCCTTTCATCGCCTGGTCGAGACGCGCTTTCACATCGTTGATGACCTGCCGCGCATTCGCACCGTAGCGGGCCACGACAATGCCGCCGACGGTCTCGCCCTCGCCGTTGGATTCCGCGATGCCGCGCCGCATGTCGGGGCCAAGTTGCACGTTGGCCACCTCGCCGAGCAGGATCGGCGTGCCGTTTTTGTTCACGCCCAACGCGACCTTCCGCAGGTCGGCGACGTCATTCACATAGCCACGAACGCGGACGATGAATTCCTTCTCCGCCATCTCGACGGAACGCCCCCCGACCTCGCCGTTGCTCGCCTTCACAGCGTCGGCGACATCATTGAGTGAGAGGCCGAAGGCCCGCAATTTGAGCGGATCCACGGTGACCTGGTATTGCTTCACGAATCCGCCGACGGATGCGACTTCCGCCACGCCCTCGACCGACGCGAGCTGGTATTTGAGATACCAGTCCTGCATCGAGCGAAGTTCCGCGAGACTGCGATTCTTCGAATGGAGCGAATACATGAACGCCCAGCCGACCCCGGTGGCATCGGGGCCGAGCAAGGGCGTCACCCCTTTTGGCAGCTGCCCGCCGAGCGCGCTGAGGTATTCCAGCACGCGACTGCGCGCCCAGTAGGGATCGGTGCCGTCGTCGAAAATGACATAGACGAACGAGAACCCGTAGAACGAATAGCCGCGCACGACCTTCGCATGCGGCACGGAAAGCATCTTCGTTGTAATCGGATATGTGACCTGGTCCTGGATGATCTGCGGCGCCTGGCCCGACCACTCGCTGTAAATGATGACCTGCGTGTCCGAGAGATCCGGAATGGCATCGAGTGGAATCGTCCGCACCGCATAAACGCCCGCCAGCACGAGCGCGAACGTTCCGAGCAGGACGAGGAAGCGATTCCTGAGCGAGAAATCAATGATCGCCTTGAGCATTGGCGGGTGACGGATTTACGGGCGTCGGCGCTGGCGATCCTGAAACCGCCGGCGTTTTTTCCGGCGTCATGATCATCCCGCAGATCGGGCATTTGCCGGGATGGTTGTAGTGGATCGAGCAATGCCCGGGCTCTGGACAGCAATAGTCGGGCATTGGCATCGGACTCGCGGCCATGGCATTCGCCGGCGACACGACGCCGGTCATTGAAGGCTCGCGCATTTTTTCAACGGCCTCGCGAAGCTGGCTCTCCGAATCGAGAAGAAACTGCGCCGATGTGACAACCCTTTCGCCCGGCTTCAACCCATCGAGCACCTGATAAACATTACCCGCACCGCGGGCGCCGAGTGAGACCACGCGCGGCTCAAACCGCCCGTCGCCCAGCGCAACGAACACGGTATTGCGCTCGCCGCTGCGTAATACAGCCGCGTCATCCACCAGCACGGAGTCCGGCGACAACTCGGCGTGAATTTCCGCCGTGGCATACATGCCGGGCTTTAGAAAATTGCCTGGATTTGCAAATTCCATGCGCACCCGCACGGCGCGGGTTTTTTCATCCACGGTGGGATAAATGTAGCTGACGCGGCCGACGAATGTGCGGTCCGGCATGTATGAGAGCCGCACGGTGGCCGGCTGCCCGACTTTGAGAAATGGCAGGTCGCTCTCGTAGATGTCGGCAAATACCCACACCGTCGCGAGATCGGCGATGCGGTAGAGCTTCATGCCGCGCTCCACCATCTGGCCCTCGAGGGCATTCTTTTCCACCACGAATCCGTCGCGCGGCGATTCCACCTGGACGACCTGGCGCGCCTGACGCGTCTTTTGCAATGCGGCAACCTGCGTCTCGGAAATTCCGACGTTCCGCAACTTCACGAGCGTCTGCGCCGCGTAGTCGCTGCCGCGCTCGATGGCGAGCAGGTATTCCTTCTGCGCGACGAGCAGCTCCGGTGAAAAGAAATCGAACAACGGCTCGCCGCGATGCACCAGCTTTCCGACGGAATCCACGTAGACTTTTTCGATCCAGCCACTTTCGCGGACGTTGATGTCCGAGACGGCAGTCTCGTTGAAATCAATACGCGCCATCGCACGGATGTCCTTCACGAGCGGCCCTCGACTGACCAGCGCCGTGCGCACACCCATTTGCTGAATGGTGCGTGCATCCACCGCGATGACGCCGTCCTGCGAGCGCATCGAGGCGGAGGCCTGTTTGCGGATCGGCTCGAGTTTCATCCCGCAGATCGGGCAGTCGCCCGGTTTTTCGCGGATGATCTGCGGATGCATGCTGCAGGTGTAGAGCGTCTTTTCGCCGCCCGCCGCCGTCTCGACTTTTTTCGAACAGGAAATCGCGAGAAGAGCCAGAGCGCAGGAAACGACCGCGCGAATACCGGCGCGAGGACGAGGAA
>JBOHXO010000129.1:0-3697 GCA_050737475.1 Chthoniobacterales bacterium | reverse complement strand
GTGAAGGAGTCCGCGTGCGTGATCGCGGTGGATACGGGCATCCGCCACGTCGCCGCAGCGCTCGGCGTCCCCTGCGTTGTCCTCGGCCACGGACGTGAACACTTCCGCATCTTCGGCGCCTACGTCCCAACTGAGCGCTACCTCTTCCATCGCGTGCCCTGCGCGCCGTGCGGCGCCGAGCCCTGCCCACTCGGACATTTGCGCTGCATCCGGGAGATTTCTGTTTCCTCCGCACTCGATGCATGGCATTCGCTTGTTCCCGCCGCATGAGCCGCAACGATTCCATTCTCATCGTCGGCGCGGGCTTCACCGGCGCGGTGATCGCGCGCGAGCTTGCCGAAAAAGGCGGCCTGCAATGCGTGGTGATGGATTCGCGCGACCACGTCGCCGGCAACTGCCACACCGCGCGCGATGGCCTCGGCATCCTCGAGCACGTTTACGGCCCGCACATTTTCAACACGAATTTCTCCGACGTCATCGCCTACGTCGCGCGCTGGTCCGAATGGGTGCCCCACGTGAATCGCGTGAAGGCCGTGAACCGTCACGGCGTCTTCTCGCTGCCGATCAACCTCCACACGATCAACCAATTTTTCGGCAAAACGTTTTCGCCCGCCGAGGCGCAGGCGTTCGTCGCCTCGCTCGGCGACGCGTCCATCGGCGAGCCCGCGAATTTCGAAGAACAGGCGCTCAAGTTTCTCGGCCGGGATTTGTATGAGGCGTTCCTCCGCGGCTACACGATCAAGCAATGGGGCGTGGACCCTCGCGAGCTGCCGGCCTCGATCCTGCGCCGCCTGCCGGTCCGCTTCGACTACAACGACAATTATTACAAGACCGCCCACCAGGCCATGCCGCGCGACGGCTACACGCCCATCGTCGAACGATTGCTCGATCATCCCGCGATCACCGTGAAGCTCGGTGCCGCGTTCGAGCCGGGCATGGCCGCGGAATTCGCGCACACGTTTTACTCCGGCCCGATTGACGCCTGGTTCGGCCACCAGCTCGGCCGGCTCGGCTATCGCACGATCTTTTTCGAAAAATACGAGGGCGCCGGCAACGTGCTCGGCAACGCCGTCATCAACTACACCGACGAGACGCATCCCTTCACGCGCCAGCACGAGCACAAGCATTTCTCGCCGTGGGAAACTCACGAGCGCTCCGTCGTCTTCCGCGAATTCAGCAAGGCCACCGGGCCGCACGACATCCCGTTCTACCCGTTGCGACTCGCCGCGGACAAGGAGCTCTACGACCGCTACGTCGCAATGGCGCAAGAGCTCACAGGCGTCACATTCGCCGGCCGGCTCGGCACCTATCGCTACCTCGACATGGACCAGGTGATCGGCGAGGCGCTCGACACCTCCGCCGCATGGCTCGCCGCGCGCAGCGCCGGAAAGCCGCTCCCCATCTTCTCACTCCCGCGCGAGAAATAATTCACCTGTTCCGCAGCGCGCGGAGCACCAGCCACGGAATTTCCACAAAATACCGCGCGAACATTTTCCGCGGCTCGGCCAGCACGCGAAACAGCCACTCCAGCCCGCGACCCGTCGCCCACGCCGGCCCGCGTTTCCTCGCGCCGATCGCGAATGCCATGCTCGCGCCGAGATTCAGCACCGCCGCGCATCCCAATTCCTCGCGCAATCGGTGGGCCCATTTTTCCTGCCGCGGCTGCCCCATGCCAAGGCACAGCAAATGCGGCCGCAACGCATGAATTTCCTCGACGATTTTTTGCTCCTCCTCGGAACTCGTTTTGAAAAATCCGTCGCGCTGCCCGCACACCAGCCCGGGATGCCGCTCATTGAGCATCCGCGCGAATTTCTCCGCCACGCCGGGCTCGTCGCCGAGCAGGTAAACCGTCCTCCCGTCCGCGTGCATTCGCGCGAATACATCCCACATGAAATCCGTCGGCGTATTGCGGTGCCGCGGCCTCGGCAGCCCCTGCAGCACCGCCAGCAAATGCACGCCGAACCCGTCGCAAAACCGCCACGCATCCTCGAGCACTTCCCGGAAATTCGCATCCCGCTCCGCGAGGTAAACCGTGTGCGCGTTCACACCGACGAACGACTCCGCCGGCCCGCGGGCATTGGCGATCGCCTCCACAATCTCCGCCTTCGATACATCACGCAGCGCAACTGGTCGCAATGCAACCGTGGGAATATCTACGCGGCTCAACATCTCACCCACGCCGGCAGGCGATATAACATTTTGGAAGCACGCCAAACACCCTTTCGGTGAGCACCTCGCAATCCGGAAACAGTTCCTCGACCTCGCGCTTTTTGAGAATGCGCGTCCTTCTCATGCTGTCGCAGTATTCCTCCCATGGCGTGCGTCCCAGCAACGCTACTGGCGTGAATCGAAGCAGCCGTTTTCGAATGCTCCATGGAAACCAGTGCACAAATGGCGCCAGGCAATGCGGCTCGATCGGAAACGCGAATGCCGGTGTCTGGATCCACAGCTTCCTGCCCACGCGACGCGCTTCCGCCGCGAATTTTTTTTGATCCTCAAAATCGCCCACATGTTCGATCACCGAATTCGAAAACAGGATCGCATAACTTTTATCAGCAAACGGGAGATCGCAACCATCCCCTTTCATGCTGTGAATGGGAGGCTTCGTGCCCGTCGGCGCCTCCACGTGATCCGGATTGACCGTATCCACGCCCTTCACATCAATCGGCGTTTCCAGCCAGAACGGCGCATAACCGCCCACATCCAGAATCATGTCCTCCGGCGCCGGCCTGAGAATGCCGGCGAACATGCGCATGCGGCCGGGACGCCATATCCTCGACAAGAGTCCGTATGCTTTCCCGATGATATCCATGAATCACGCCGCGCGCCACGCGGCACCCGCATGCAATAGCCGGCCATCCAGCGATTGGTCAATCCACCTTGCAGGCCATGCATTTCAGCCGGATACTTCGTGCGATGTCGTCGAAACTCCCTTTGCAGAAATTGCTGATCACCCTCGGTGCGTTCGGCGGCTTGGGACTCATCCTGCTCTACGGCTTTCTCCCCTACACCTATAGCCACCTCGAGATTGGCTCGCAAATGGTGCCGGTCACGCAGGCGCTGTGGATCATGTGGCACTTTTTCCCGGATTTCATGTACGGGACGATCGTCCCGGTGCTCGCGGGCATCGTGATTTTTCTCAAACGGAAGGAACTCGCGCAGATTCCCGTCGCCGGCTGGTGGCCGGGCGTCATCTGCGTCGCGCTCTCCCTCGCATTGTTCTGGGCGGGCCGCCGCGTGGACAACCAATACATCGGGTTCTTCTCGATCCAGATCCTCCTCGCCTCGCTTGTCCTCTGGCTGCTCGGCTGGAGGTGGCTCGCCGCGCTGGCATTTCCGCTCGCGTTCCTTGTCTTCACATGGCCCATGCCATTCCTCGACAACATCATTACCTTCCCGCTGCGCATGTTCATGACCGGCACAAGCACGGCGATCCTGAATTTCTTCGGCCTCCCCGTGGTCCAGAACGGCACCGGCCTCCGCTCGGCGGCGAATCCCGACATGGGTCTGGCCGAGGGCAGGCTCTTCGAGGTGGATGTCGCCGACCCATGCAGCGGCATCCGCTCGCTCTTCGCGCTCCTGATGATCTCCGCGCTCTACGGCCATTTCGCACTCAACTCACCATGGAAGCGCGCCGCACTTTTTCTCTCCGCCGTGCCGCTCGCCATTGCCGGAAATCTCATCCGCATCCTCATGC
>JBOHXO010000128.1:0-3193 GCA_050737475.1 Chthoniobacterales bacterium | reverse complement strand
CCCAGCCGCAGCCGAGCTCCAGAATGTCCATGCCGTCCACGAGCTCGGCGCGTTCGCACGTGAGCCACAGCATCGCCTCCTCGGAATCGGCAAACGTCGTTGTCGGCGACGGCCAGTAGCCGGAACTGTATTTCATGCGCGGACCGAGCACGAGACGGAAGAATTCCGTCGGCACCTCGTAATGCTGCGCGTTCGCGGCAGCCGTCTTGATGGCGACGGGGCTCGCCTTCAATTCCCGCACGAAATCAAGCAGCGCGCGCTGCTGACGCTCGACATCGCCACGATCCTCGTCGCGAAGTTTGCGGGCGAGCAGGTTGCGAATTCCCAGACGGATTGCCGCGTCGGGCAAAAGATTTTTTGCGAGAAGCGTGTCGAGGGAAATCATTTGAGCGGCGGAAGCGGCACGAACACGCTCGTGGTGCGCTGATACTCGCGATACTCGTCGCCGCGCGACTTGAGGGCCTGCGCCTCGGTCGCCGGAATGCCCGTTACCTTGAACAGGAAGAACAGCATGAGCGCGGGGCAAAAAATCGTGATCCAGCCCTCGGGCGTTCCGAGCGCGAAGACGAAATACGCGATCCAGACAAGCCACTCGAAAAAGTAATTCGGATGACGCGAAAGCCGCCACAGGCCGGCCTTGCAGGTCCTGCCTTTGTTGCCGGGCCGCGAGCGGAAACTGTGCAGTTGAAAATCGCTGACCGCCTCGCCCAGCATCGCGACCAGCCACAATGCGGCGCCCGCCCATTCCCAGGCGGAGAGCCCGGTTTTCGGGTTCGACGAAACCATGGCGAATGGCGCACTCAACACCACGAGAAGCAGCGCCTGGAGTTGAAAAAATCCGAAAAACATCAGCCACGTGTTTCGCGGATATTGCCCGCGCAGCGTGGCGTAGCGACCGTCCTCCTCGGGATGGTGCTTCGCGACACGCATCCACAAATAGCCACCGAGACGCAGGCTCCAGATCGCAACCATTGCGAAGATGAGTCGCTTCCGCGAATCGTCCCCCTGCCCGAGCAGCAGATAGATTGTCGCGAGAACCGCGAAGCCGAGTGACCACGCAACGTCCACGACGCCCGCGTTGTTGATTCGCTTCGCCAGCAGCCAGACGAGAAACATCAACGCCATGACGACGGGCAGCGCGGTGGAGACGAGATACCAAAAACCTTCGGTCATATGGGTTCCTTTCGAGATGTGTGAGTATGAATCATCCGCAGATTGCGCGGATCGCTTTTTCCTGTCTAGGAAACCAGATCATGAATGTCGGAGTGGATGGAGATGTTGTCCGGTCGCGTGTAAATCGCCTGCACGACGGAAATATGCCGCGTGCTGAACCCCGCCTCGCAGTAGCGCAGATAATAGCGCCACTTGCGCAGAAACCGCTCGTCGAAGCCGAGGGCGCGCACAGTTTCACGCACAGCCTCGAAGCGCTCCGCCCAGAGCCTGAGCGTGCGCGCGTAATGCGGTCCGAGGTCCTCCCAGTCGAGCAGGTTCAACATGCCGGTGCGGTTCAAGGCCTGCGTCACGCGAGCCTGCGAGACGAGCAACGAGCCTGGAAAAATGTGCTTCTGGATGAAGTCCACGCCGTCGCGCAGGATGCGAAATTGCCGGTCGGGACACGTGATCATTTGCAATCCCAGCATGCCCCGCGGCGCGAGCAGGCGGTGGCAGCATTCGAAATATTCGTCGAGGAATTCGTCGCCGACAGCCTCGATCATTTCGATGGAAACGATCCGGTCGAATTGCCCCACAACCTTCCGGTAATCCTCCAGCCGCGCAGAAATGCGGTCCGACAATCCGGCCGCGGCAATTCGCTCCTGCGCTTCCGCAAGCTGCGCCTCCGAGATCGTGATCGTCGTCACGCGACAGCCGGTCGTCTTCGCCGCGTGGATCGCAAACCCGCCCCAGCCGGTGCCGATTTCGAGCACATGATGCGCGGGACCAATCTGCAGCTTCCGGCAAAGCAGTTCGTATTTGCGAAGCTGCGCCTCCTCCAGCGGGAGCGCCGGCGGATCGAATACCGCGCAGGAATAAGTCATCGTCGGATCGAGCCACAGCTTGAAGAAATCGTTGCCGAGGTCGTAGTGGTCGCGAATGTTTTCGCGCGCCTTGTGGACGCTGTTCGACCGGCGATTGTGAATCATCCGATTGTAGAGATTCAGGAGATTGAACAGCGGCGACTTTGCTGTGCCGTCGGTGTCCAGGGCAGCGGCGTCATCCGCGTTCAGGATGAAAAATGCGAGCACGCGCGTGAGGTCGGGCGTTTCCCATTCGCCATCAATGTAGGATTCCGCAAACCCGATTGCGCCGAAAAGCACGGCACGGCGAAAGAACGCCTCGTCCTTCACCTCGATGCGCGCGCAAAGCCGCTTGTCCAGCCCGCCGAACCATTGCTCACGGCCATCAGGCAACACGACTGCGAGCGATCCGCGCTGGAGCGAACGAAAGGAATCGAGAACGAGT
The DNA here is from genome assembly GCA_050737475.1 of Chthoniobacterales bacterium. Lineage (GTDB taxonomy): Bacteria > Verrucomicrobiota > Verrucomicrobiia > Chthoniobacterales > JAATET01 > JAATET01. Next base: position 733 of record JBOHXO010000128.1, on the reverse strand, counting down.
TTGCGAAAAAGCGGCTTCACGAAAGACAGTTTTCCAATCTGGAAGGGGAGAAAGGGGGATGGTTTCCAAAGCGGTTCAAGCGAACGACCGGCATGCGATTTTCTCTTTCCCCTTTTCTCCCTTTCCAAATTCCAAACATCCTCATTCGCCGATGATTTTCACGAGCGCGCGCTTGCGACGCAGGCCGTCGAATTCACCATAGAAGATTTGCTCCCATGGCCCGAAGTCGAGGCGGCTCGCGGTGATCGCAACCACCACCTCGCGTCCCATGATGGTGCGCTTGAGGTGTGCGTCCGCGTTGTCCTCACCGGTGCGATTATGCAAATACTGGCTGTGCGGCTTTTCGGGCGCGAGGCGCTCGAGCCATTTTTCGAGATCGGCGTGAAGCCCGCTCTCGTCGTCGTTGATAAACACCGAAGCCGAGATGTGCATGGCATTCACCAGGCACAGACCCTCGCGAACTCCGCTCTCGGCGAGGCATTTCTCGACCTCGCCGGTAATATTGAAAAACGCCCGCCGCTGCGGAACATCGAACCAGAGCTCTTTGCGGAAGGATTTCATCGCAGGGTTTTGTGAGGATTGAATACGTCGCGTTGCAGGTCGCGGTGCGCTTCTTTTTTGTGAAATGGCAGGCGCTTGAGCCAGAGCCGAAACGCGTGCCAGTGGATGGCGCCGATGATCTTAAGCGTGATGAGCGGATATTTGAACGTGAATACGGCGAGATTTCGGGTCG
>JBOHXO010000127.1:0-2585 GCA_050737475.1 Chthoniobacterales bacterium | reverse complement strand
TTATATTACCTGATAACCCTCTCCCATGCACACCATCACCCACTATCGCCGCCTCCGCTCCGAGGCCGCTTACACATTGTTCGAAATCATGCTCGTGCTCGGCATTATCGCCGTGCTCGTGGGCTCGGCCATCTTCCTGCTCGTCGGCAACGTTGATGTCGCCAAGATCCAGCGCGTCGAGACCGACAAGCAGGCCATCACGACGCAGCTCAAGATGTATGAGATGGTGAACTACACATTCCCAACCAGCGAGCAGGGCCTCGAGGCACTCGTGCACAAGCCCAGCAGCGAGCCGCAGCCGAAACGCTGGACGCAATTGATGAGCGACCTCCCGCGTGATCCATGGAACACGCCTTACGTGTATGTCTTCCCCGGCAAAAAAAATCCGACCAGCTTCGACCTGTATTCGCTCGGCCCCGATCACGTGGAGAGCGCAGATGACGTGGGAAAATAAAAGCGCCTTGCGCCGCCGCGGCTTTACGCTCCTCGAGTTGATGATGGTGATCGCGCTCATCGCGATCATGTTCGCCGTCATGATTCCCCTCACGAGCGCCTCGAGCCGCGAACGCAAGCTGCGTACCGCCGCAGAGCAGATCGAGGGCATGGTGCGAGCCCAGCGCAATGCCGCGCAGGACGACGGACACCGTCGCATCCTCGAGATTAGCTCGAGGGGATTTTTCGAGCACGGCGGCAAGCGCGACCAGGTGCTCGGCATGACCGGCGCGCAGACGCTCTACGTGCGCTACCCCGGTGCGAAATGGGAAAAGCCCGCGAAACAGATATGGGAATTTTCGCCCGTTGGAATGGTGACGCCGCTGTCGGTGCGCCTCGAGCAGGGCGATGCGTGGATCGAGGTGGACTTCGACATGCTCACGGGCCGCGTGGCCGAGGAGAGGTATGCATTCTGACCGCAAACGTCGCGACGGATTCACGCTGCTCGAGGTGCTCATTGCGGTGGGAATTTTCGCCTTCGCCGCGCTCGGCCTGCTGCTCGCGCTCGACAGCGCGATTGACGGCGCCCGCGGCACACAGCGCGACGCAAAAGTCCGCGACGGCATCGAGAATCGCCTCGCCAGTCTCTCCGTCGGATCGCTGCGCTCCATCTCGCAGGACGAGACCGAGGATGGCGTGAAGTATCACATGGAGGTGCAGCGCGAGGAGGTCACCAACGACGAGAAGACGATCCTGCGCGGGTTCTGGCGCCTCAAGGTCCGCGCGGACTGGACTGCAAACGGCCGTCCGCAAACATGGGAGGTCTCGCACCTCGTCTACCGGAGCGACGCATGAGGAATCCAAAATTCCACGCCGCCTTCACGCTCTTCGAGGTGCTCATCGCGATCGCGATTTTCGTGCTCCTCGCGGGCGGTATTTTTTCGTCGGTGCAGGCCTCGTTCGTCGCGTCGTCGCAGGTCGTCACCACGCAGATGGATTCCGAGCGGGCCGACGCCTTCCAGCAATTTCTGCGGAAGGTTTTCATCAGCCTGCCATCCGACGCGCATGTCGAATTGAAGCTGCGCCAGCTCGGCGGGCTTGGCGACGTGATCGAGGTGCGGTTGTGGCCCGCGCCCGAGTTTTTGAAATTCGGCACCGATCCGGGCGACGGCGTTGCCATCAGCGCCCAGCCCGACGGCCGGGGCGGCTTTCGCATGATGCTCGGCTACTTCCGCGCAAAGGACACGCAGGACGAACGCGAGGAGCATTTGCAAAAAACCGCATGGCTCCAATTGCTGCCCGGCATCGAGCAGGTTCGCTGGCGGTTCGCGCCGGCGCGCAATCCGGTGTTCGAGGACAAATGGACCGAGCAATCCGGCCGGCCCGGCCTCGCCGAGCTTACGATGAAAATGAAGGACGGCGGCGAGGACACGCTGCAATTCTGGATCCCGCCGCTCCAGCGCCGCCTTTCCGCGCCGACGGAATCGGGCCAGCCCGGCCAGCCGCAGGCGCCGCAACCAGGTGCTCCGCAGCCCGGCGGAACCCCCCCACCGGAGGCGCCGCCCGCGGAGGCGGAACCCGCGGAATGAGGACGTTCCACCCTGCCGCCGCCAGCGCGTTGCTGCTTTCGCTTTGGTGCGTCGCCGTGCTTTCGATCACCGTGCTTTCCGTCGCCACGCTCGTGCAAAACGATGTGGACGACGCCAGCCGCGAGAACCGCCGATTCGAGGCGCGCGAGCTGGCGTTGACCGGCATCGCGCTCGGCATGCATCCGAAGATTGATCCATGGGATCCGTTGCTCTCGCAGCAATTTCCGGGCGGCTCGAAGTTGCGCGTGCGCGTCATCAGCGAGTCGGCGCGGCTCGACATCAATCGCATGCTCAAGGAGAAGGACCACAAGACGCTCAAAAAGCTTTTTGAAATCTGGGGCGCGGAGCCAATGGAGTCCTCGACCGCGGTGGATTCGCTGGTGGATTGGATGGACGCCGACGATCTCCGGCAGAACAACGGCGCGGAAAAGGATGACCTGGAGAAATTTCCACAATACTCGATCCCTGCGAATCGGGACTTTCACTCGGTCGAAGAGATGGAGAAGGTAAAGGGAATGGATCGAATTGCCGCGTTGAAACCAAATTGGGCCGAATACTTTACGG
>JBOHXO010000126.1:0-5143 GCA_050737475.1 Chthoniobacterales bacterium | reverse complement strand
CGCATTGGGCACGGCCGGCCTGGCGGATTACGAAGCGGGTTTCGATGCGATCAAAACGCTTTTCCCGGGCGTGACCGCAGACGGAAAAGCTGCGACGGGTGACCTGACCACGCGTGCCCGCGACATTCGCACGAAGAACGGCGGCGAGATTAATATTCTCGTTCCCGGCGGCGAATTGACGCTGGCGAAGAGCGTGATCGGCGTGCCGCTGGCGCCGCCCGGAATCATCACGGAAGGCGGCGGCAGCATTTCGATTTTTGCCAAGGAGGATGTGGATATCGGCATCGGACGTATCTTTACACTGCGCGGTGGCGACGAAGTGATCTGGTCTTCGGATGGTGATATCGCAGCGGGCGCTTCCTCGAAGACGGTGAAGTCCGCCCCGCCCACGCGCGTATTGATTGATCCGCAAAGCGGAGATGTGCAGACCGACCTCGCCGGCTTGTCCACGGGTGGCGGCATCGGTGTGCTGGCCACGGTTGCCGGCGTCGAACCCGGAAACGTGGACTTGGTTGCTCCGAATGGAATTGTTGACGCGGGCGACGCCGGAATTCGCGCATCGGGCCAGGTGAGCATTGCCGCCACCGCCGTGTTGAACGCGGACAACATCAACGCGCCGGGCGGCATCCTGGGCGTGCCGACCGCGCCGGTCGTCGCAGCGCCGAACATTGCCGGACTCACCGCCGCGTCGAACGTCGCCGGCGCCGCCAACAGCGCGGCGGAATCCGTCGCCGACCAGGCGCGCCAGCAGCCGCAGCCCGACGAGACGCCGTCAACCGTCACGGTGGACGTGCTTGGCTACGGCGGCGGCGATTCTCCGTCGCTATGAAATCCATGAAAGTCCTTCTCTCTCTCTCGCTGGCCATGTCGGCTTTCTCCGCATCCGCAGCCGATTTATCAAAACTCGAAGCTTCCGCGGCGAGGGGCGATGCCGAATCCCAGTTCCTTCTCGGTCGCGATTATTTTCGCGGCGAAGGGGGAGTTGGAAAAGACAACCGTCGCGCCGCGGAGTGGTTTCGCAAAGCCGCGGAGCAGGGCAGCGGCAAGGCGCAGCACAACCTGGGCTACATGTTTTCCGAGGGACTTGGCGTGAAGCGCGACGATGCCGAAGCCGTGAGGTGGTTGCGCAAGGCGGCGGAGCAGGGATTTGCGCTTTCCGAGTTCACTTACGCGGAAATGGTTGTTGCCGGCCGCGGGACGAAACGCGATTCCGTCGAGGCCGCGAAGTGGTTGCGGAAGGCGGCGGAGCAGGGATTCGCACCGGCGGAAGTTCGTCTTGGTTCATTGTATTTTTTCGGCGCCGACGATTTCAAAAAGAATTACGCGGAAGCTGCGGTCTGGCTGGGCAAGGCGGCGGAGGGCGGAAATGGCTTTGCACAAAATGCGCTGGGCGTGATTTGCAGCTCGGGTCTCGCGGGCAAACGCGATGTCGCCAAAGCCGCGGAGTGGTATCAAAAAGCGGCGTGGCAGGGCGACGCGAAGGGGCAGAGCAATCTCGGGCGTCTGTATTCCGAGGGCGAGGGCGTGAAGCTCGATCTCACGAAGGCCTATGCGTGGCTGACCCTCAGTTCCCGGCAGGGCGAAATCACCGCGCAGATCTGCCTCGATGGATTCGAAAAATCCCTCACGTCCGACCAGCTCGCCGAGGGCGAGCGGCTGGCGAAGGAGTATGCGTCGCAGATCAAGCCCGCGAAGGGGAAATAGCTACTTCCCGGCCTGCTCTTTCGCGGCGGTGCGGGCGGCGTCGAGCGCGGCCCAGCCCCATTTCGTGCGGAATTGTTCCTCTTCCGCGGTCAGTCCCCAGCGGTCCCGGACTTCCGAATCGTCGCTCGAAAGCGCGGGAGGGTTTTGCGTGTTGGAGGCGTCATTCTTTGCGGCTTGATTGGACTCCGTGTGATTGATTTTCGGCGTCTTCGTGGGATTCCCGTTGTTTGTGAAAGCGGTTTGAAAATTCGAGCCAGCCGCTTCGTTTGAAGTTTCCGGCGTGACGTCCAAGCCGAGCGAGGGCCTGGAATCGCCGGAGAGCGAACTGGTGGTCTCGGCGACGGCCACGCGCATGCCGCGCGAGCGGAAGGAATTGCCGGGAAGGGCGGGATCCATTTGCGTGACGAGCGTTTCGCCGTCGGAAAATTCCACGGGCTTTTTTGTCGCGGCCGGCGCGCGATTCGTGGCCGTGATCGCGAGCGGTGCGGCGGCGATGCCCGGGGAAATTGATGGAGAGGAGGTGGCTGCGGCCGCAGCAGGCAGGCCGGGTGCGGAGGATTCCGCGAAATCGGAATGCGGAGAAAGTGGCGCCGGTTTGGCGGAGATCGGCACCGCGGGTGAAGCGACGGGCGCGGAGATTTCGAGCGTGGCCGTTTTCGCTTCGCGTGATGGGACGACAGGCGCGCCGCTTGTGATTTGCCGGGCGTTCGGCTGCGTGGACCGAACGCCGAGCTCATAGCCAATCCCGCCGACCAGCGCGATGGCTGGAACAATGGAGGCAATGAAAAGGCGGCGTGTTTTCATAATTCGGAAAACCAAAAACAGCCGGTGCGAGTTTGCGACCCTCACCGGCTGGTTGTTGGCTTTCGAAAGATCGGGCCGTGGTCGCAGACCGATCCTCGAGGTTGTTTTTAGAACGTCTTGTCGTAAACCGGAGTGCCTTCGCCGTCGCGCTTGACGGTGAGGTCGGTCAGCGGAGTTCCCGAGGACGTCGAGGTGAAATCCACGCCGGTGACCAGGCGGTCGCGCAGCGCGGTGTAGAGGCTGAGCGCATCACCGGTGAGGGAGCCCGCGGCCGCCTTGCGGTAGATGTGGACGTAACCCCAGAGCGTGTAGAGGCCGTTGTTGAGGTTCGTGGCCGTCAATTGAACGCCGTTATATTTGAGCTCCACGCCGCCGTTCACGCTGGCGACGCCGGGTCCGGGCGAGGTTCCCTGTCCGAGAGCGATATTGTTCGCATCACTTTCGGCAACATAACCGATGTAGTAACCGGCCGTGGCGGCTGCGTCGTAGGACTGGTAAGCGGCGGCGGCGAGCGTGGCGGTCAGGGCCGGAGCCAGGGCTGAGCCGGTGTTGAATCCGCTGTTGCCGAGGAAGTTGCTGTTGACGCCGCTCCAGGTTTCAACGGGCCACAATTGATGGCTGTTCACCGTGCCGCCGACGGTATAACCGCCCACGATGCCCGCGCTGGAGGCACCGGTAATGGATGGCTGGTATTGTTTCACGACGCCGTTCACGCCCACGCCGATTTCGGTCTGCGCAATGTAACGCTGGCCTGCGTCGGAGTTACGACCGATCGCGAAGACCGTGATGTGCCGATGGCTGGCGAAGTTGCCGGTGATAGTGGACAATGGGATCTGACCGGCCGAGTAGAGCTGATACGCCTGCTGGGTCGTGATGTTGTCGGCGCCGGTGGTTGCGAAACCTTTGCTGGCGATGAACTTGAGCGGCAGGACGCCGGTCTTCACATCGGTCAAGGCGGCATAGGTGGTGCCCTGATAGGTGCCGCTGTAAGGCGTGGTGGAGACGAAGTTCGTGGACGTGATGAAGTCCGGAATGTGCTGGTCCGGCGTGCCCGCGTAGGTTTGCGAGGTTGGATCGTTGGTCGCGGCGAAGCCCGTGGCGGCGTTCTCCAGGAACTTCACGGTGTGGTTGCCCGCCAGTGCCTCGATGGCTCCCGTGGCGCCGATGAACGAGACCTTCACGGTGACCGGAACGCCATTGAGCGTGCCACCTGTCCAGGTGCCGAAGTTTGCCTTCGTGGGGGTTGCGTTGTTTCCGACGGCCCATGTTTCGCCGACGAGCGTGGCCGCGATCGCGGATTGCGTGGCGGGGCGGTCGCCGTTCGATCCTGCAATGTAGATCACGGTTTGTGCGCCCGCGGTGTGCGCCAGCGCGATGCCGGCGGCTCCGAGAATGAGTGTTTTGAATGTTTTCATGACTGGTTTTTTCAAGGTTTTGGGTGGTGTGATTGGATTAGGATTTGGCTGCGGCTTTCCTGCGGCGGTAGGCGATGATGGCGACGAGAGAGGCGACGACACCGACCAGTGCGACTGATGATGGCTCCGGAACCGCGGCGGTGTAGGTCACGATGCCCGAGTCGTTGATGCGGAAGCTGCCCTGATAGACGGAATCGCTGCTACCCGGATCAATCCGGTAGAGATCCAGTACCGAGTTCGATGTGCCATTGGAGAAATCCCCCTGGATCGTGGCCCACACGGCGAAATCCAGTCCGGTTGAGGTGAACTTGCCGTAGCTGCTCGCGTTGGTCGCGTCCTGGAGCGTTCCCCGCGCATCGTTGACCGTGGCGACTCCAAAATCCTTGTAGTAGCCCGCAACCTGCTGGAATTTGCTGACCGTCGTGAGTTGGGCGCCGTTGGATCGTTGCTCCCACGGGGTGGACTGGATGGAGATGTTCGACTGATCGCGTTGATTCGTGACGAAAAGGACGGGGCTCGTGAAGGCGCCGGCGCCCGTGTAGGTGGTGCCGAAGACCGCCCACGTGACGACCGAGTCGTCGCTGCGCAGCGTATTCCATTCCGAGCCGAAAAGTGTGTTCGCGCTCAAGTCGGCTGCGAGTCCGGTGACGCCGACGGTATTGAGGTTGAATGAGCCGCCGCCCGGCGCATAGAGCGAGGCCTGGCCGATATTGACGAGGTAGTCCTTGTTGGCGCCCTGGCCGTCGGTCGCGCGGAAACCCAGGAAAAGGTCTCCGGCCGAGTAGGTGAGAGTCGCCTTTGCGGAATGTCCGCCGAGCAGCAGCATGGCGGCGCCCAGCAAGGCGGTGGTGTTGAGAAGAGATTTTATTTTCATGTGTTGGTGTTTTTTTGGAAATCGCTCGTTCCGCTTTTTTGAAACGAGCCGTCGTGCCCTCCCGTTTTGCGAATTACGATTTAATTAGTCGTATATAAAATGTCGAAAAACCGTCAAGGGATTTTTTTATGAAAAAGGAATGCCTCGGAGAGGAGAGCCGCGCCGCGTCTTCGCGGTTAACAGTGATATTACGAGGGGATCCGGGGAATTTTTGTTCAGCGCGACAACAGCGCGAAAAATCTCCAAATAATTGGATAAACGATTGCAGAAGTCGTAAATTGCTCCTTTATGGACAGGCGTGTGCGCTGTTGTTGCACCTTCAACCGGATCACGAAGATTGCCGAGC